>MFOT01000022.1 GCA_001782475.1 Candidatus Levybacteria bacterium RIFCSPLOWO2_01_FULL_38_21
GGGTTACATTAGTTGCTGCTGTTGTTGTTAAGGTTAATGCAAAGCTACCTGATGTTGAGAAGGCATCTGCAAAAGAAACATTCTTTCCACTTGTTAGAGTAAGAGTCTCTGTTGGTGTTGTTCCTCCAAAACCTATGGAGTGGGCATTAAAATCTATTGATTCATCAAGATTTAAAGTCTTTGAGTCTGTACCTGCAAGAGTTATCGTACTATTCGCTGTTAGGGTTTTACCCGCTCCCAAAGTTAAGGTTCCTGAACCTGTAGAGATTATATTTCCATTGACAAATCCTGTTTCTATTTTGTTGCTCTTTGCTATTGCAAAGTAGGAGTTACCGTTTGTATCTATTGAGTAGAGATTTGCTCCTGCAAAGTAGATATTATTAGAGTTTGAGAAGATAATATCTCCCGTACTGCTCCCTCCAAATGTTAAACTTTGTTTTGCTGTTGTGGCAAGATTGCCAGTGGCTGTAAGATATGCTCCTCCTCCGGTTCCTGCAGAAACAGAAGCTGTGGGAGTTCCTGTTAGTACATTAAGAACTGCGAATTTGGCAGAGGAAGATGAAGTTCCTCCTATTGCAAGATCTACAGTTGAATTGGCTGGATATAAAAGGCCGGTGGTGCTCTGTCTCCAGAAGTTTCCAGGAGACACCCCAATATCGCTCCATGAAAGAGTTCCTGAGCCATTGGTTGTAAGAGTATAATTTGCAGTCTGACTTCCTGGCCATGTATAGGTAATCGAGTTAAATTGTGTAGTACCAATTGAGACAAGGTTTCCTGATGAGTCAATTCTCTGTGTTCCTGCCCCTGCACCCGTATTAATACCTGTCGTTCCGTTTAGAGTTGTTCCTGTTATAGTATTTGCTGTTGAGATTGTTCCAAATCCGGTAGCAATTGATCCGCTTGCTAATGCCCCAACAGTTGTTAAAGAAGAAGTAAGAACACCAGTTCCTAGGGTTGTTGCGGACAGTACGCTGGTTCCTGCTATCTGGTAGGCTTTACCAGTCGATAGATTAAGGTTTCCTGTATTTAAAGTAGTTCCAGAACCTGCTAAAGGATCAAGCGTTATGTTCCCTGTTGTATTACCTCCTATGGTTAAGGTTGCATTAAGAAGGGATTGCATTGTTCCGTCTCCGCCCAGCACTAATCCTGTTCCGGTAGCTGTTGCAGATACAGAGGCTGTGGGAGTACCAGAGTTCATATTAAGAACAGCAAACTTGGCAGAGGTTGTTGCTCCTGTTGATGTTCCTATTAAAAGATCGACGGTAGAGTTAGCTGTATAAACTGCACCATTTGCCTGTCTCCAGAAATTGGATACCGCACTGCCAAGATCCTGCCAAGACAAGCTTCCTGAACCATTTGTGGTAAGGGCAAATCCGCTTGATTGTCCGCCTGTTGGCCATGTATAAACAATGTTCCCGAGAGTAGTTGTTCCCTGTATTTTAACATCTCCATTGCCGTTTAGAGGAGAAAGAACAATACTCCCTGTAGTATTTCCTCCCAGCGTAAGAGTTGCATTTCTGATGCTTTGAATAGTTCCGTCTGCCGACAGAACAAGACCCGTTGAGGTTGCAGACATAGAGGCTACAGGTGTTCCCGAGGCATTGTTTATAAAGGCAAATTTGGCTGTTGATGTAGAGATACCTCCTAAAAGCAGATCGTCTGTAATATTTGACGGAGAGAGAGCTCCATTATTTTCCTGCCACCCTCCTGCTCCCGTAATCGTAACTTTCTTGCTTGATGTATTTGAAGAAAGAGTTATTCCAGTCCCAGCCTCAAATGTAAGAGTATCGGTATTGCTTGATGCGGCAATTGAAGTAGAGCCTGTAACAGCAATTGTTTTGAAGATATTTTGAGAAGAACCTAGGTCATTATTGGTTATAGTGAGCCCCGAAACCGAAATGCCGGTTCCTGCTGCTAAAGTCAGCGCTCCCGTACTGCCTCCTAAAGAAAGTACACCGGTGTTTGATACTGTCGGCTTAGATCCTGTTCCGACCGATATACCCGATCCGGCGGTTAAAGATAAAACTGCAGTATTTGTGATTGTCGGCGTTTGACCGGGTCCGACAGCTATACCCTCACCTGCGATTGCACCGTAAAGAACATTTGATGCGGTAAGCTTGCCTGTACCGGCGTTTACATCCTGATTTTCTGTAATTACTCCGCCTGATAAAGTTGCTATGCCTGCAACTTTAATCGTGTTTAAAAACTGAGCGGAGTCTGCGAATTCGCTCGCAACATTAACACCGAAGATAAGATTCTTGCCCTCTGTTCCTGTACCAAGAACAGCCTTGCCTCTTGTTCTTAAAACTTCCGAAAGCTGAGATTGCGGGTTGCTTTTGTTTATTCCCAAAAAAGACAAAACTTTAGGAAGACTGGACAGGTTTAAAAGATTTGCGGATTTTAGGGTTGCCGCTCCCACTGCGACAACTGCAACAAACAGCATTACGAATACAAAAGAAACTGCGAGTTTTTTAAAGATCAAGATACTTTTAACCAGCTCCTCTGTCCAGTACTGTGCGCTTTTTTGAATTTGGACAGGGGGAGTTTCCTTAAGAAGCTGTGATGGGGTAATTTCGGGAAACTGAGTTGAAATTGGCGGTAAACCCGATCGAAACTGTCTAAAATTATCTATCTGCTCCTGTGTATATCTTCTCTGATTTCCCGGTGTTCTGTGAGGCTTAAGAATTCCCTTTTCTTCCCAGCGGCGCAAGGTCTTCGCAGATACTCCCAGAATGTTTGCAACCTCTTGAATGCTAAATAGTCTGTTCATAGGGCAGGTTCAGATTTATGATGTCCAAGTTTGTTGATGTTTGTGTGCAAGTTTGTCTAAGTTTGTCCATATTTTTGTCTAAGTTTGTCCAAGTTTTATATAATATATATATTACTACATATATGTGAAAATTTGTCAAGAGGCAATTTAATCTATTCACAATCTTATCAAATGACTAACTTTGATTCCTTTATTTTAAAAAATTGGCCCTGATATTTTTCACAACAATGCCTCTTGATAAAATGATAAGATTGTGATAAATTTTTATTATGCTAGAACTTTCATACAATCTTTCGCTAACTTTAAAAGACAGATTGGAAAAAATTGACATTCTTAGAAAAGATATTCTCCTATCTCCCATTTCTCCCAAAACAGAACTCCAAATGCGCTGGGATGCTATGATAAATAGAGCTTATAATTCTTTGGCCTTAGCAAACAGTCCATTGACAAAACAGGAGACGGTAAAAATTTTAACCTCAAGCAAAGCAAAATTCAGCCGCGAAGAAGAAGATGCGCTGCTGTACAAAAAAGCATTGGATCATATTTCCCAAAAGTGGTTGGTTCCTGGAAAAAATGTAACAGTAAAAGATGTATTGATACTTTACGATATATTTTGTAGGGGTCGGTTGATAATTCCTCCATCGCGTATTCAAGAACTTCTAGATTACATTCAGGCGCACGAACAGCACCCTGTTATTCAAGCCGGGGTTGCAAGCTTAGGAATCACTAGAATTCAACCGTTTTCAGATGGAAACGGAAGACTCTCAAGACTATTGCCATATCTTTTTCTTTATAAAAATGGCTTTGATGTTCGCGGACTAATCGAGTTTGAAAAATCGTGGTCGCAGGATAAAGAAACTTATCTTCAGGCTCTTAAGATCGGGCTTGAGGCGGCAAGCATAACGCTATGGCTTGAGTATTTCTCAAACTCCCTACTTAAGGAGCTTACTTTAATATTTGGAAAAATAAAGACCCATACCCCCGAAAACTTGGGTATTCATTCCTCTTTTTGGGACCTTTCTGACAGGCAAAAGGCAATTTTAAATATTGTCGAGAACCCGGGTACTTCAATAACAAACAGAAAAGTTCAAAAACAATTTAATGTCTCCCAAATAACCGCCTCTCGGGATCTCTCAAAACTTGCGAATCTCAGGCTACTCTTTAGTCATGGCAAAGGAAGATCAGTCTATTATACCAAAGTTTGAACCCCGCACCAGATGATTGTGGTGCTTGGGTAAAATGGTTTGACATTGAGAATAAAGGTTCATAAGATGTATTTATAAAGCCTGCCCAGAGTAGCAGGGACACTGCCCATGATTTGTATCAATAATCTTAAAATAGTCCTGTTTTTCTTACTAATTGCTGTTATTGCTCAGGGGCCTGCCAAGGTTTATGCGCAGTCTGATGATGTATCAACTGGAATAGCTCTTCCGATAAATGTTGAGGATAAAAATGTGAAAAATGGAGATATAATAACCGTAACCTCCAAGGGATATAGATTAAGCATATACGCTTACGACCCATCTCTTTATGGGGTGATTACGACTAATCCTGCGATTTATTTAAGAGAAAAGAACAGTAGCACGGTCTTAGTAATATCGTTTGGGAAGGCGCTCGTAAGAGTATCTACAATAAACGGGGCAATTAAAAAAAATAATTTTATAACAAGTTCCAAAATCTTGGGAGTTGGGCAAAAAGCCGACGTAAATGGATTTATTCTGGGGATGGCTCTTGAGAACTATTCCAATTCCAACCCAAACGCAATCGGTAAAATTTTAGTATCTATTGATCCTCATTATAACGCAACCTTTATCGGAGTCAGGACAAATCTTATAGAAAATATAAAAGTAGTTGCCGGAGCTCCGCTTTTGTCCCCTCTTACAACGCTTCGATATCTTCTTGCCGCAATTATAACAATCATCTCGTTTATACTCGGATTTATATACTTTGGACGAATAGCAAGAACCGGGGTTGAAGCATTGGGAAGAAATCCTCTCGCCTCCCGCATAATACAACTTGGAATAGTCTTAAATGTAGTCCTGACCGCAGGAATCATTCTTATAGGAGTTGGTATAGCTTATTTAATTTTAATTTTGTAGAATTAATTATATGGTAATAGATCCGTTGGTATTTTTTGACTTGGTAATAGCACTCTTTGTTGTATCTATAGCCCTGACTGCGATAGCACTGTCTTATTCGCAAATGTTAAAAAAATTCAACGCTTATCAAAAGGAGGCAGACGAGCTAATGGCACAAGTTCATAAAGATGGAGCTGATTTGCTTGAAAACGCAAGAATTAAGGCAGGACAAATTATTGAAGACGCAATAAAAAAAGCTGCTGAGATAATTGGCAGCAGCAATAATCTTAATGCTCAGTCGAAAAAGATTTTGGATCAGGCTTTGGACACGCTTTTGAAACATCAGACCTCCTATTTTGAAAAGGCATCTTCGGATTTTCTAGAAGCTTATAAAAGAGAATTAGATAGTTTAAAACAAAAGAATATCGAAATAGTTAAGAACGTATCAAAAGATATAGAAGAAGATACTATAAAAGAAGTAAAAGATTTCGATAATATCCTGCAGAAAGAAACTTTTGCCGCTCAAAAAATTGTAGAAGACAAAATTGAAGATGAATACTCTTTGGCGCAAAAGAATGTTGAGGAGTATAAAAATGAAATGCTCAAAAAAGCAGAAGAAGAAATTTATAGAATATTGGAAACCGTTTCAAAACTTACTCTTGGAAAAAGCATTCCGCTTGCCGAACACGAACAGCTTATAATTGAAGCTTTGGAGAAGGCAAAAAAAGATGGCATCGGAGAATAGTTTATTACAATACGATATATTAGGATATATTAAGACTCTTGATCAGTTAGAGGATTTTTCTTTGGGAATCGACAATGTTCTTTCCGGTCTTTTTACGGCAACAAACAAAAATATAGAAGAGATTTTGGATAAAACAGTTGGAAAATCAACTGCCGACGTATTAAGAAAATTAATCGTAGAAAATAAAATTGATTCCTCTGACTTTTCGTCTTTGGAAAAACTCTTAAACGAGCTTAAGGAAGAATTGAAAAAAGTAAAAGTTCTTAAGATTTCTTTAGCAATTGACCCATCCAAAGAGAGAATAGAGCATATTTTTGATTGGGTTAGGGAAAATTTGGGAAAAGAGATAGTTCTTGACATAGACAAAGATGAATCTATCCTGGCAGGTGCAATAATATCTTTTAATGGCCGGTATAAAGATTTTTCCTTAAGACGAAATCTTGGGGAAATCTTTAAAAATAAAAAGGCTGAAATTATGAACTTTGCCAAATGAAAGATTTTACTGCCTACCTTAATGAAACAGAAGAAATAGGATTTGTTGAACAAGTAGCAGATGCAATTATATACGTTTCAGGTCTTCCAAAAGTAAAACCCGAGGAATTAGTAGTTTTTGAAACAGGTGAATTCGGCCATGTTTTTTCGGTAAATCCTGATTACATAGAAGTATTAGTTTTTTTTAAAAAACATATAAAACCCGGCACAAGAGTAACCAGAACCAATGAAATACTAAAAGTGCCTGTGGGATATGAGCTCTTAGGAAGAGTTATAAATCCGCTTGGGAACTCGATTGACACCACAAAGCCGCTTAAGACCCCTCCTGAGAAAAGAGGAGTCAATACGCACCCTGCCGGCATCATCAAAAGAAGAGCAATAACCAAGCAGTTTGAAACTGGAGTTCTCATAGTTGATCTTGCCATCCCACTGGGGCATGGACAAAGAGAGCTTATAGTTGGGGATAGAAAAACCGGCAAAACAAGCTTTCTAACCAAAACTATTCTTAATCAGGCAAAAAGAGGCAATATCTGCGTATATGCGGCTATTGGAAAAAGGAAGCTTGATGTTAAGAAAATCGAAGAATTTTTTGCCAAAAACGGGGTTTTGGATAAAATGGTAATTGTTGCTTCAGGATCCGGGGATTCAATAGGTGTTATTTATCTTACCCCATATACTGCAATGACTATAAGCGAATACTTCAAAGATGAGGGAAAAGATGTTTTGCTTGTCTTGGACGATCTCTCATCGCACGCGAAATTCTATAGAGAAATTTCTCTTTTGGGGAGAAGATTCCCGGGGAGAAATTCTTATCCAAGCGACATTTTCTATACACATGCAAAGCTTATGGAGAGAGCGGGAAATTTTATCACAGATAAGGGAGACGCTTCGATAACTTGTTTAACCGTTGCGGAAACTTCCCAGGGTGATCTTTCAGGCTACATAGAAACAAATTTAATGTCTATGACAGACGGACATCTTTATTTTGATAAAAATCTTTTTTATCTTGGCAGAAGACCGGCTATTAACCCCTTTCTTTCGGTTACTCGCGTAGGAAGACAGACTCAAACTAATTTAAGGAGAGACGTAAGCCGCGAAATAATGAGCTTTTTAAACTTATATGAAAGGATGCAAAGTTTTGTCCATTTCGGAGCAGAACTTAATGAAACCATAAAGGCAACTCTTGCAACAGGAGAGAACATTATACATTTTTTCAATCAAACGCCCGGAGAAGTAGTGCCGATAAATTTACAAATAATTGCATTCACAATGCTTTGGGCAAACTTATGGGAAATAAAAGATACTACTATGATAAGAAAACAACTGCATCAAATACTTGAAGCATATAGCTCTGATAAAAAAATTAGAGAAAAAATTGATAAGCTGGCGGAAACTGAATCTTTTAATAAACTTATCGGAGTGCTCAAGACTGAAGGTCCAAATATAATAAAAGCGGTATCTCAAAAATATGGTAACTAAAAAGGAAGTAACAGAAGAATTTAATAGAATTACAACACTTAAGGATGTCCTTGAAACTTATGAAGAGATAGCTGCGTCCCGCATGCAAAATACCAGGAGTTCTGTTTTAGCAAGTCGTCTTTTTATTGAAGAACTTAACTACATTTTTCAGCAAGTAAAATCTTCCTACAAAGATGAGGTTTTGGCGCTTATGAAGCGAAGGAAAATAAAAGATCCAAAGGAATTAACATTCATAGAGAGAAATGGAAAAACTTTATATGTGCTCCTCTCTTCAAATACCGGTCTTTATGGAGACATAATAAGACAAACTTTTAATTTATTTTTGGATTTAATAAAAAAAGAAAATGCCGACGCGGCAACAATCGGCAGGGTTGGGTCTGAGCTCCTCCAAAACTCGGGTCTTAAGATACCTTATGCCCATTTTGATCTTCCGGACAGCAGTGTTGACAACGCAAGTCTTAAAAAAATTGTTGATTATATAGTTGCCTATGAGAAAGTATTTATTGTTTATGGCAGATTTGAAACCATAATGTCTCAAAAGTCAATAGTTACAGGCATATCAGGAGACCCTCTCCCTCAAGAACAAACCGACACAAAAGTAAAATATTTTTTTGAGCCGTCTTTGGATAAAATAATGAAATTTTTTGAAGCGCAGATTTTTGCTTCATTATTTGAGCAGACAGTTTTTGAATCTCAGCTTGCCAAATTTGCAGCAAGAATGACCTCGCTTGAACTTAGGGTAGAAAAAATAAAAGATATTTTAAAGGATGTGGCTTTGGAAAAAGAAAAAGTCAGACACAGAATTATTAATAAAAAGCAGCTTGAGACATTCTCCAGCATGGCTTTATGGAGTCAAAATGGATAAAGATCATGGGAGGGTGATAAGAGTTACAGGGCAAATTGTTGAAGTGGAGTTTGCGGAAAACCCACCCGATCTCCATGACCTTTTAATCCTTGAGGATGATAAGACGACAAAAATGGAAGTTATGAGATCCTCGGGTCCTTCAACTTTTTATAGCTTATGTTTCTCAGAAACTACCAGAATCTATAGAGGAGCCAGGGTTATAAATACCAAGGAGTCGGTTACTGTACCCGTAGGAGAAGGTGTTTTGGGAAGAGTTATGGACATCTTTGGAGAACCGCTAGACGGGCTGGGAGAAATAAAGCATCAAGAAAGAAGAACAATCTACGGAAATTATCCTTCATATACAGATATATCAACTCATCAAGAAATACTTGAAACCGGAATAAAGGCAATAGACTTCTTCTCCCCCATTGTAAGGGGGGGGAAAATTGGATTATTTGGAGGGTCAGGAGTTGGAAAAACTTTGCTCTTAACCGAAATAATTCATAATGTAATTATTCTTAAAAAAGGAGGGGGCAAAGACGTATCTGTTTTTGCCGGCGTTGGAGAAAGAACCCGAGAAGGACAGGAGCTTCATCAGACTCTCAAAGAGCAAAAAGTATTGCCCTTGGTGTCTTTGGTCTTTGGGCCTATGGGAGAAAACCCTGCGGTTCGTTTTTTAACTGCTTTTACCGCAACCGCAGTTGCAGAGTATTTCCGAGACGTTTTAAGAAAAGATGTTTTATTTTTTATAGACAATGTATTTCGTTTTGCCCAGGCAGGAAATGAACTTGCAGTCCTTATGAATACTATTCCATCAGAAGAC
Organism: Candidatus Levybacteria bacterium RIFCSPLOWO2_01_FULL_38_21; assembly: GCA_001782475.1. Taxonomy (GTDB): domain Bacteria; phylum Patescibacteriota; class Microgenomatia; order Levybacterales; family UBA12049; genus 2-01-FULL-38-21. The sequence continues at coordinate 9,235 of MFOT01000022.1, forward strand.
GGGTACCAGGCAACACTTGCTTCCGAAATGGCAGCTTTCCATGAGCGTCTCGTATCTTCGCAGGGAAACTCTATAAGCACAATCGAGGCAATTTATGTACCCAATGACGATATTCTGGATCAGGGAGTCCAGGCAATATTTCCCTTCCTTGATTCAACAGTTATCTTATCAAGGGCTGTCTATCAGGAGGGCCATCTTCCAGCTATCGACCTTATATCTTCAACTTCTGCAAATTTAAATCCGGAACTAGTCGGAGAGCTCCATAATGAGGCGGTTCCCCATGCCCAAAACCTTCTAAAAGAAGCTGTTGAGCTTGAGAGAATTGTTTCTCTTGTTGGCGAGGCAGAATTGTCTCCTGAAGATAAATTAAAATACAAAAGGTCGCTAAAATTAAAAAATTATATGACCCAAAGTTTTCACGTTGCCGAAAGTCAAACAGGCAGACCGGGTGTTTATGTTCCCAGACTCACGGTGGTTTCTGATGTAAATGACATTATAAAGGGCAGATATGACGATATATCAGAGGACAAGTTTCTTTTTATAGGAGGAGCTAAGGAGCTTTTAAATGGACAGCAAAAAGCAAAATAGTGAACCTTTAATTTTACTAAAAATTCAGACCAAACAAGGAGTTTTATTTAATGATAGGGTAAAGGCGATTACATCCTTCAATGAAAAAGGTATTTTTGATGTTCTCCCCCAGCATGAAAATTTTATTTCTGTTATTAAAGATAAAATTATAATACATACGACTGATGGGAAGGACAAAGAAATGAAAATTGATAACGGGGTCTTAAAAGTTCACGAAAACGAGGCCCACATCTTTTTAGGACTAACAGAAGCAAATGTCTAGTGCAAATTGCTGTAAAATCCCAGGGTGCAGCCTCGTTTTCACCCCCGGGGTGTCTATGTGTTTATTGTATATTCATTGATGATTAGGGGTTGAACCCCTAACTTAGACTGAAAACAAGGGACTTAAAGTACAAGTTCTTTGGTGTTATCATAGGTATATGGGACAAAATCCAATAGCGATCATTAAAAAGTACAAATACCCTCTCATAATTATTGGACTTGGATTCTTTGCATATTTCAATGCTTTGTTTAATGAATTTGTCTGGGACGATATTGCACAAATTGTAGCAAGTCCTTTCACTCACTCACTAAAACAGATCCCGATAATATTTACTGCGGGTCAAGGAATCTTTTATCGGCCATTTTTCTACACTTTCCTAACTACGATTTATTCTTTTTTTGGACCGAATGTGTTTTCCTTCCACTTAACTCAAGTTATTCTTCATATTGCAAATACTTGGCTTTTTTATTTATTGCTTGTAAAACATCTTAATAAAAAGTTGTCCTTTATCGCAGCTTTAATTTTTTTAATTCATCCAATGAATGTTGAGGCTGTTTCGTATATCTCCGCTATTTCTGATCCATTATTTGTATTCAGTGGATTACTAGCTTTTCATATCTTATTAAGATGGCCGGAAAAATTGATAAGTTATATCTTAGCCTCTCTTCTTTTCTTATTAGCCCTATTGACGAAAGAGGCAAGTATTGTCCTGATAATTCTCATATTTCTATATTTTCTTATTTTTCAGAGGAAGCAACTTATACTACTCACTGTAGCTGCGGTTATCTCAATAGCCATTTATTTTTTCTTACGTTTTTTTGTTGCTCATACAACATATCAACAGATAAGTTATGTGCCAATTGCAAATCTTCCACTTCTTGATAGAATTAGACAGATTCCAAAAGTAATATCTCACTACCTTATTACTTTTATTTTTCCTGTTAAACTTTCAATTGCGCAGCATTGGTTAGTTTCCTCTCTTAATTGGCGTGATTTCTTCCTTCCATTAATTATAGTTGTTCTCTTCTTTTCTAATGTATTCTTTGCCGGTTGGAAGCTTCTTGCGAAAAACCGAAGACAGTTTCTTTTATATTTTTATTTTTTTCTATGGTTTTTTATAAGTCTTTTACCGTATCTTCATATTGTACCCATAGACATGACGGTGGCAGAACGATGGTTTTATCTTCCAATGATGGGGCTTCTGGCTATGGCTGCGATAGGGTTACAGCAAATAAAATTACAAAATAGGCACTTGCACATTTTTGCAACTGTGTTACTCATTTTTATCTTTGTCTTTTTCTCTTTAAGAACACTTATGCGAAATAATAACTGGTTCAGCCAATATACTCTATATGCACATGATATTCGTATTTCACCAGAGAGTTTTGACCTCCAAAATGGTATGAGCCAACAGTTATATCAACAGGGGAAGTTAGAGGAAGCTTTACCTTACGCAGAAAAGGCAATTCAACTAGCACCGAGATGGGCATCAGGCTGGAATACAGCAGGAACTATTTATATGCAGAAGAAACAATACGAAAAAGGAATAAAATATTTCAGTAAAGCATTGGAAAATGACGGTGGGTGCTTTCAGTGCTTTTATAATCTCATCTACGCCCATATTCTCATGGAGAATTACACAGGTGCTAAAGGATGGAGTGAGCAAGCATTGAAGTCATTTCATAATGAACCAACGTTATTATTATTCCTTGCGATAGCAGAATCAAAATTGGGGAATCAAGCAAGAGCTCTGGGGCTTGCAAAACGTTCTTATGAGTTAAACCCAACACAGCAAAGCACTTATATATATAATAGCTTGTTAAATAATCAACCAGTTAATATTGAATAAAACTTAAAAGAGTGACTATTGGAAATTGCTGTAAAAATCCCAGGGTGCAGCCTCGTTTTCACCCCCGGGGTATCTATGTGTTTATTGTATATTCATTGATGATTAGGGGTTGAACCTCTATTAGACACCCCTCCCGTATTCTGCCTGGTGTTCTTTTTTGATCTTTTCGATATTCGGAGTTTCAAAATGTTCTTTTATAAATACCATCGTTTCTCTAGGATCTTGGGTGTTTACAAAAATTCCAGTTCCTACTTCAAATCCGCCCAATGATTTTTCCCGCGGAATTATCCGCAAGTACCAATCAATACCTGGATAAATATAGAAATTAAAAGAAAATTCATGGCCGTGTCTTAAATCGAGAATCTGAATAAGTCTTGAGGCAATAAAAGAAAGATCTGAAATCTCCCCGTCTGAAATATCTCCAAAAGTAAGGCCTCCCTTCCTAGGATAGACCCAAACTTCATCCGGCCATTGGCCTGCAATAGGACTTGATATTAAAAAATATGGGGTTTCTATTCTTTCGGTTTCTTCTCTATTAAGAGACGCCGAATCGGGCTTAAGTTTGGGGATTTCAAGCTTTACCTGCCCTGGTACAACCACAAATTGAGTATGAGGATGGGGCAAACTTTCTCCTCCACTCTCTCCCCTGTTATGAAAAATATATACCTGTCCTTTAGTTTTATGGGTATTGTATCTTTGCCGATAAGTTTGGAAGATTAACTCAACCTGATCAAGCGGCAATTCATCAAAATTTTTATGGTGGTCTGGAGAATGAATTATAATCTCGTGGATAGGAGCAAAAGGAAATTTATTTGGAACTACTCTTATCTGCCAATTGTTCGTCCCTTTTTCTCCTCCAACTCTATATAATTCTGGTTCATCCTTTTCCCTGCCAATACAAAATGGGCACAGAGGGGATGATCCTTTTGCTATATCCGGTCTTTTTGCCCGTCTTGGAGCAAAAACCATCCATTTTTTTGATACGGGGTCTTGTAAAAACTTAAAATCAGCCATAATAAATAAATTATATTACCGATACAGCGCTTCCTACAAACTCCTTTGCCCACTCATAAATATTTCTTTCCTCAAGAATTTCTTTCATAGTCTTAATTCTTTTAATTTTTTCTTTTTTTTCCATTTCTAAACCCTTTTTTATTGCTTTTGCAACCTCCTCAACGTTATAAGGATTAACTATTAGGGCCTGCGTAAGATCGATTGAAGAGCCTGCAAACTGAGAAAGAACAAGCATTCCGGGATTTGCAGAATAAGAAGCCGCAATTACAAACTCTTTTGAAACAAGATTCATCCCATCGTCCAGAGGCGTAACAAGACAAAGAGATGAATTTTTATATAGATCCATAATTTTGTCTCTTGGGAAAACCTGATAAACTATTTTTATCGGCTCCCAATTGTTTTTCTTATATTTTCTATTTATTGCTATTCCTAGATTCCTTATCTCTTCTTTAAGATTTCTATATGCCGGGATTTCTATTCTGGATGGAGCAAGAATACCAAGGTATGTGATTTTTCCTATATAAGTTTTGTTTTTTTCAAAAAACTTATCCAAAGCAAGAAGTCTTAGCCTAAGTCCTTTCGTGTAATCAAGGCGGTCAACGCCTAAAATAACTTTTTGCTCTTTAAATAGTGTATCAAAAGGATTAGCAATATCCGTATTTTTATCAGAACGTATCACTTCATGAACTATTTTTGTAATAAATGTTTTCTGCTTATTCTCCAAAATAGACTCAATTATATCAGCATCAATACCCATTGGAAGATTCTTAACAGTTGTAACTTGTTTATTATAATAAACCTTGCTTGTCTCCTGATCAATTCTTGCTTCAAATTCCCTCCCAACAGTTTCCAGAAAGTTTCTAACTTGATAGCCTCTGTGAAATGCTATAAAATCGCAACTTAATAAGCTTTCGAGTATCTCCTTTTTCTGAGGCAGAATTCTGAAAATTTCCCAAGTAGGCCAGGGTATATGCCAAAACATTCCAATTATTGCACCCTTTTGTCTTCCTAAGTATTTTGGAACAAGAGAAAGCTGATAATCATTAACCCAAATAAAAGTTTTTCCTTTTATTTCTTCTTTTATAGCCTTTGCAAATTTTTGATTAATTTTTTTAAAATCTTCATACCAGTCATCTCGAAAGTCAGGTCTCTCAAAAGAAACGTGGCAAAGAGGCCAAAGAGTTTGATTTGAGAACCCGCAATAATAACCATCCTGTTCCTCTCTATTAAAGAACACTCTTTTCAGATAGTAACGATCTCCCGTGTTGTCGATAGGAATCCTTCCTCTTAAATCCAAAAATTTCCTATCGTCCTCATTCCTGCCTCTTCCTATATAAATGGCATTTGAGGCTTTTGCAATAGGATCAAATGCCACAGCCACTCCTCCTGCAGGAATGATTTGACCTACTATATTATTTCCTCTTTTGGCAATACGAGTCTCAGCATCCGCTGCTATAATTACTTTTAGGTCTTGTCGCTTGAAAAAATCTTTTAAATCTTGATACGTAGTCATATGTACAAAATTAATAGTCAGTCATTTTACTTTTTGAATTTTTCCCAACCATCTATGGTCATCTTGTATGCTTTTTCGTATCCTTCAACCATCTTTTGAATTGTAAATTTTTCCGAAGCGCTTTTTCTGCATTCTTCCCTTTGTATTTGATCAATTTTGCCCATCTTATCGACCATTTCATCAAGTGTGTTGACCAAAAATCCGGTTTTCCCATCAGTAATAATTTCAGGCGCTGCTCCCCGATTAAAAGAGATAACCGGCGTGCCGCAGGCCATTGCTTCAGCCATCACAAGCCCGAACGGTTCCTCCCAAAGAATAGGATTCAAAAGCCCCCTTGCTCCTCCTAAAATTTTTGCCTTTTCCTCAATGCTCACTTCCCCTTTCCATATAATCTGTTTCTCATCAAGAAGAGGCCTAACCTCTTCTTCGTAATAAGAAAGCATTGCAGGCACTCCGGGATCAACTGCTCCCATTACGTAAAGCTTGACTCTTGCTTTTTTTGCTGCAAGTATTGCCTCTTTTGTGCCTTTGACTGGATTTACTTTTCCAAGCCACACAAAGTAATCATCATGCCTTAAAGAGAAAGGATAATTTTTGATATCAAGGCAGTTATAAACGGTTGCAATGAAATTAAGCGGTGTGTTGTCTCTTTGAGAATTAGAAATCGAAGTAAAAGGCAAATTTTTGTATTTGGTTAAAACAAGATATCTGTCTTCTTTATAAGAAGGGCTTGGCACCTTGAAATGTATGGTAAAAAGAACCGGAGTTTTGAGATTTTTAGCAAGAGGCAAGGCAATATAATCCTGGCTTTTGTTAAGGTGCATATGGAGAATATCAAAATCCGAAGCTCTGTCAAAGGCTTCGGTTATATGATGGATAATGTATGAAACGTTAGTCCATTCTACTTTTTTATCCCGTAAAGGTTTATCAACTGTCGGAATGACTTTGGCTTTAACTTTTGAGGTCTTAGAACCAAACAATGTAACATCATTTCCTCTGTCAAAAAGTCCATTAACCAGATTATATACCACATCTTCTGTTCCTCCATAGCCATGCGGAGGAATCGCAAGCCAAATCGGTCCGATAATTCCAACTTTCATAACACTAATTATACATTATTTATACTTATATTAAATCTTTCTTTTAAAACTAAAAATATAAATTTTACAAGAGCAACTTGTCTTTTGGCTCTCCACGGCTGTCTGATGAGCCTAAACAACCACTCAACTCCTATTTTTCTAACCCAATATGGTGCTCTTGCAACCCTTCCGCTTAATAAATCAAATGCCCCACCAACACCAATTGCAACCTTAATAGGCAGTTTCTTAAGATTTTCATATATCCAGATTTCTTGTTTTGGCGAACCAAAAGCAACAAATAAAATATCTACCTTGGGTATGCTTACAGAAGACGAAGGCAAGCCATTTGAGAATGAACTGAAAGCCGTCTGATCTTTACTTTTTTTAAAATCTTTATCTTTAAAAAGGCTTTCACTTAGCGAGCGGCGTACACTTTGTTTTTGAAATGAACCTGAGCGAGCGTCATTCTCAACATGTGTTTGCCGAGTCTTTGATACTTCTTCTTGAGCGAAACTTGTTCTTAAACCCGGGTATTTTTGTTTTAAGCACTCGGCGGTTTTCTCTGCTACGCCTGGTTCACCGCCCAAAAATCCCACTGTTATAGGCTTTCCTGCAACCTCCTTGCAGAGACCTTCAACAAAATCAACACCTGCTATTCTCTGCTTTAAATGCTTGCCGAGAATTTTTGCCGCTAACATTATCCCGATGCCATCCGGCAAGGCTAATTCTGCAGAATTTAGTACTTTTTTGTAGTGCGAATCCTTTTTTGCAAGCATCAAAATTTCCGGGTTTGGAGTAGCAATAAAGTACTTTCGAGCTGATTTCCCTAGTCCCTGTAGGATATACTCTAGGACTTGGGTTTGACCTACATCTGAGATATCAATTCCCAATATATTTTTTTTCTTAAACATTATTTACTTACTATAAGACTTCTATAAACACTTGAATAACTTATCATATTCTTATTTTCGGGTATTTAATATACTCAAATTCAGGCATAAAAATTTGTATCTGTGGGTTTAAAAAAACAACGGTTTTCTTTGATACACCAACAAAAAATACTATAATTTCGATTCCTTGTGAAAAATTTTAGTTTTTTTGTCATTTTCAAGAGTTTAAAAATTTATCAGAATTTATTATGGGATTAAAAGTTTTGATAAGGTCGGGCTTTAGAATTATTTTTTGGCAATACTTCTTTTATAAAGTTCTATGTTTTCAAGAGCTACTCCCGTACCCCTTGCAACGCAAAGAAGCGCATCTTCGGCAACATGACATGGAACTCCTGTTAATTTAGTTATTAGTTTGTCAAAATTTTTAAGAAGAGAGGTTCCCCCAGTCATAACAACTCCCTTATCTATTATATCGCTTGCAAGCTCGGGAGGTGTTTGTTCAAGCACTCCTTTAACAGCTGCGATTATGTCCAAAAGAACCGGGTTAATTGCTTCGTTTATTTGCGCTTCTGTTAGTTCTATTGTTCGGGGCAAACCTGTAATGCTGTCTCTTCCTCTTATCTCCATTTTTTTAAGTTCTTTTGAGGAGGGATCATCTACGAGGGCATTTCCTATTGTTATTTTTATTTCCTCTGCGGTTCTTTCTCCAATCAATAGATTGAATTTTTTTTTGGTGTAGTTTGCAATAGCTTCATCAATCTTGTTGCCTCCGGCTCTAACAGAGTTATGAACCACAACTCCTCCTAAGGAAATGACAGCAGATTCAGTTGAGCCTCCGCCGATATCAACTACCATATGTCCTGCAGCCTGGGCAATCGGAATTTTAGCTCCAATGGCAGCAGCCAAGGGTTCTTCAATAAGATATGCAATTTTTGCTCCTGCTGCCATTGTTGCATCCAAAACCGCTCTTCTTTCAACTTGCGTTACTCCAGACGGAATACAAACCATAACTTCTGGTCTGAAAAATCTAGATTTACCTGCGGCTTTATCTATAAAATAGGATAACATTGCCTCTGTTATTGTATAATCTGCAATTACACCGTCTCGCAAGGGACGCAAAGCAACGATATTACCCGGAGTTCTCCCCAACATTTCCTTTGCCTCACGTCCGACAGCAACTACTCTATTCTCTTCTGCGGTTACAGCAACCACAGTCGGTTCATTGAGAACAATTCCTTCTTGAGCAAGATAAACAAGAGTATTTGCCGTACCTAGGTCGATTCCAATTCTTTTAGAAAACATAAGATAAATATATCAAAATACTAATTTAATCTATCAAAAAAACTTTTTGCCTTGTGTTTTTGATTATATATTCAGTCAACCTAACTTGCAAGGGTTATTATTAACTTGTATAATGCTTTTGATAAAAAGCAATGAAAAAGATATTACTAACTCTTTCTATTTTTGGAATTCTAATCGTAGTAACCGCTGGAATTATTCTATATGGCAAGGGTTATAGATTATTCTTTGATAAAGGCAGGCCAGATGTATCCGGAACCGGGCTTTTGGTAGCAACAAGCAGTCCTGATGGAGCACAGGTTCTTGTCAATGAACATTTAACTACAGCAACAGATAACACAATAAACCTTGAGCCTGGAAGTTATAATATTAAAATATTTAAACAAGGTTATTTCCCTTGGGAAAAACATCTTTCAATCGAGAAGGGGGTAGTTACTAAGATAGAAGCTCTTTTGTTCCCTACTGCTCCAAAACTTGAAAGCATAACAAATACCGGAGTCGACAATCCTGTAATTGATCCATCCCGAACAAAAATCGCTTATACAGTTTCTTCACAAACTATTAGAAAAAATGGGGTTTATGTTTTGGATATGACATCCAGGCCAATTCTGACTCTTCAGAATTCTTCCAGACAAATCTCTGATGACACCGTAAGTTTATTCTCAAAAGCTATACTGTCATGGTCCCCGGACGGAGAATCTCTTATAGCAAGTATTTCTGCCCAGGGTCTTACTGCAAATTATTTGCTTGCGGCCGGTTCATTTAACCAGTCTCCAAGCGATGTTACCGAAACCCTTACAAGCGTAAATTCCTCTTGGGATAAATTAAAGGCCGATAGGGATAAATCACTAGCGGACGGGCTTTCTGCAAAACTGCGAAAAACAGTAAGCGATAATTTCAATATTATGTCCTGGTCGGCCGACGAGACAAAGATTCTTTATCAAGCATCATCGTCTGCGACACTCCCAATTATAAGAAGCCCCAGGTTAATTGGGAGCAATCCAACTCCAGAGCAAAGGAAAATAGAAAAGAACGGAATTTATGTTTACGACATAAAAGAGGACAGAAATTATAAGATTCACGCTCCGACCGATAAGGATCAGATTTTCCTTACATGGTTTCCCGACTCAAAGCACTTAATATACCTTCATGATAAAAAAATAGATATTATGGAATATGACGGAGCCAATGTTACAAAAATTTTCGCAGGGCCATTTACAGACAGCTTTGTTTTCCCCTGGTCGGATAACTCAAGAATTGTCATTTTAACCAACTTAGGAAATTCCGACACTCCTCCGAATCTATATACAATAAGCCTCAAGTAAAATACTACAAATACTACCAATAAATACCAATAATCCAATATTTAAATATTTGTAGTATTTGAAATTTGTAGTATTGGTAGTATTTATTTTGGTTTTGCGAAAACGAGAAGCCTCTTCCAAGTGGTGCCGGGCGGCCAGCAGGTTTGAAGAATAATCTGCTCTTTGCCGGTTTTAGCCTGAGTAATAAAAGAAACATCCTTAGCATCTACAACCCTTGACTCCGTTACCGCATAGTTATGCCTTTGGTTTTCAAAAAAGATTACAATGTCATCGCCCGGTTTTAGATCTTTTAACAAGTAAAAAACTGCGTTGTATCGACCAACATCCCAAAAATTATCTGTTGAGTGGGCAAAAAGATAAATGTTGCCTTGCATTCCGGGAAAAACTGTTCCCCTAGCATGCGCAACTCCATTCTGAAGTATTGGTAAGAATTCGTTTTGATTGGAAGAATCAATGTTTGGAAAAACTTTTGCACTGGCGCCAAGTCGTAGTATCAAAAGACTAAAATCTGTATCTTTTGGTATCAAGATTTGCTCTTTAGGACCTGCCAAAATCTGGGCAAATCCGCCGCTGATTCCTTGAGAACCCTCTGATTTTTGTTTTTTGAGAATTTCACCTAATGGAGAAGTTTGGTTATCGACAATAGTATATTTTATTCCTCTTGCCTGAACAATCTTGAAGGAAACTTCGTAATATAATGCCGGCCCAAAAGTTGCCAAAACCCCAAAAATTGCAAAGAGGACTAAGAAATTGCCAATAGCTCGGAGTATTAAAAAACGAATAGTTTCGCCTTTAGTCATGTTTTTTATTCTACGTTCTTTTATGCTAAAATACAATTGGCTTGCTCTGAGCTTGCCGAAGAGTCCCTGTAGCTCAACGGATAGAGCAGTCGCGTCCTAAGCGATCGATGGAGGTTCGACTCCTCTCGGGGATGCTTTTTGCGGGGTATGGCGCAGTGGTAGCGCGCACCGTTCGGGACGGTGAGGTCGCCCGTTCAAATCGGGCTACCCCGACAAAAGAGAGTTTCCCGCCATAGCAGGATCTGGCTTCGCCATGACAATTCCCAGCACCCCGACAGAAATTTTTTGGTATAATATGTTTATGAATTATTCATGGTATACCAATACAAAAAGTAAAAAATCTCCCGATACGATTCATCAAATATTAGCCTTTGGCAGTCTTTCCGACATCCGATCTCTCAAAAAGATAGTAGAAAAAAGGGAATTAAAAACCCTTTTTCTTAAATACCCTAAGAAAATATACACCGCACCTATTCTCAATTTTGTTAAAAATATTATTTTACATATATCTTCGATTGATGAAAAAAAATATCTTAAAAATACACCCAGGCGTATTGGATAAAAAGCGGCAAGTTGTTTTAAACGGGCTTATTCCTTACACAAAGGATTACGTCTTAGGCGGTGGGACGGCTTTGGCGCTGCAATTATTACATCGTAAATCATTTGATTTTGATTTTTTTAGCACATCTTTGATACCTAAAAATCTTCCCGAGAAACTTTCCGGAGCGTTGCCAATCAGTAATATCGCTATTGACAGTACTGACGAATTTACTTTTTTTACCGCAGGCAGAATAAAAATTACCTTTCTTCACTATCCCTTCGGTCACTTATTCCCTATAGAAACGCTTGAAAATGGATTAAAGTTATTTGGAATAAAGGACATCGCAATAAAAAAAGCCTATACAATCGGGCGAAGAGGAGAATACAGAGATTACTTTGATCTCTATACGATTCTAAAAAACGGCTATATTAATTTGTCAAAACTTATATCTGCCACCAAGAAAATCTACGGAAGTGTTTTTGAGGAAAAAATCTTCTTAGCGCAGTTAATTTATTTTGATGATTTAAGAAATTTTGACATTATTCCTTTATCCGGATCAGAAGTTCCTAAACCGGAAGAGCTAAAACGCTTTTTTGAAAATTTAATCAAAAATTACGTGTAATTCCCACCACTCCGACCGATATAGGCAACGTCAGGCGGAAACGGTAATGTCGCCCGTTCAAATCGGGCTACCCCGACAGCTTAAGCGCTCCCATAACCCATGACGATACGGGATCGGAAGGGTATATGGAGAATTTTTATCTGGAATAAATCAATACACCAAATGATATAAGAGAGCTTAATATTATTCCCAGAGCCCCGTTCACTATTATAACTTTTTCCTTGTGGATAATACCGTATGCAAACCAGATCGTAGCGGTAAAAATATAAGCAATCCAGGTTGCGGGCGATACTCCGGCAACATTTTTCTTTGTATAAATATCAAAAAGCTGGGGTAATGCGATCAAAGGGCTTGCTGTTGCAACAACCATTATGACTGCGTTTAAAGCTTTATGAAACATTGATGTATGCTTTTTGTGAACCGGATGCTGATGAAGCATATTTAAAATATAGCAGATACTTATTGAAAATAAAACAATTTTATGTCATTATTACAAAATGGAAAAAATGACAAAGAAGGAAAAGAAGGAATTAAGAAAACAGGAGTGGCAGGAAAAACTTAAAAAAGAGCAGAGGCAGAAAACCTTTAAAAAAATTGGTATTTGGGCAGGTGTCGCGGTCGTTTTAATAGTAGCGGTTTATGGACTTCTCCAGATTGCAAACTCTCCTCAGATAAGCAGTACTTCCTCTGAAAAACTTCCGCAGGTCTCCAAAGAAGATCCTGCCACAGGAAATCCTAATGCTAAAGTAATACTTGTTGAATATTCAGATTTTCAGTGCCCTGCATGTGCGGCATATCACTCTCTGGTTAAACAACTACTTTCTGAATACAATGGTAAAATTTACTTTGTTTATAGATACTTCCCCTTAGCAACCCATCAAAATGCAATGATTTCTGCGCAAACTGCATATGCTGCCAGCCTTCAAGATAAATTTTGGGAAATGCACGACATGCTTTTTCAAACACAAGACTCTTGGGCAAAATCCTCAAAAGCAAGAGAAGCTTTTGTAGATTATGCTAAAAAATTGAATTTAGATATAAATAAATTTAAAACTGATCTTGAGTCGGATAAGGGAAAAAACTTTATAAACGATACCTACAACAAAGGGCTGGCGATTGGCATAAACTCAACACCGACATTCTTTATAAACGGTGTTAAAATCCAAAACCCAAGGACATATGATGATTTCAAAAAGCTTATCGAAAATGAAATTAATAAAAAGTAGAAGTTTTTTTATAATCCTTCTTATTCTTTCGTTTTTGGGTTTTCTGGATTCTACATACCTTACAATTCTCCATTATAAAAATGCGTTTCCTCCCTGCAGTGTCACTTCAGGCTGCGAAGAAGTTTTGACGAGTCCTTACTCTGTATTGGGACCAATGCCTCTTGCTCTATATGGAAGTGTTTTTTATCTTGCGGTTATTGTCTTGAGTCTTATTTTAATTACAAACTATAAAAAACTATATCTTAATATATTATATCCGCTTGTCTTCGTGGGTTTTATTGTTTCTGTTATTCTTTTCTTAATCCAGGCATTTATACTTCACTCTTTCTGCCAATACTGTGTGATCTCTGAAATAATTGCAACAGCACTCTTAATTCTTGCAGTTTTAAGGATTTGGGAGGGCAAAAAAAATTAAATAAACTCTTCTACTCTTTTGTATTTGTGGATCTCGGAGGGTGTAAACCATAATGTTTTCTCAAGATTTGCTTCCTCGATACTTGCTGATACGTGAATCAGATTCATCACTCCTCTTTTCTCATCATTTGCATAGGCGGCTGAGTCGGTTGAGAAATCCCCTCTAATTGTCCCTGCAGGTGACTGGACAGGCATCGTTGGACCCGAGATTGAAAGAGCATTTTCAACAGCGTGTCTTCCTTCCAAAATCACTGCAACAATAGGCCCTGACCTTACATAATCAAAAAGCCACTTATTAACCATTTTTCCAAGCTCTATCGAGTCATCTGTTCCCAATTCTTTTTTGGCGTTTTTGCCGTACTGCGTGTATGTTTTAAGAGTTTTTTCTCCCCATCTTTTAAGAGTCGCAGGATTATCGCTCTGGTAGTGTTTGACAAGAAGCTCATCGGAAGCCTGAACCATCTTAATTGCGATAATCTTAAGACCGGTTCTTTCAAATCTTTTTAGAATCTCGCCTGTTAAACCTCTTTTAACTCCGTCCGGTTTTATAAGTACAACTGTCTGCTCCACCTTATTCATTTTAAACATTAAATAGGAAATTGTAAATAGCCTTTTTAAAAATGGGATTTCTTGCGAAGTGTTCACTTGAAAGTAAACTGAAAGACGTCAGGTTTTACGATGTTATTACAACAGCCAGATAAAAAGTCTTTCATTTAGCGAGCGGTTTATGACTTGGTAAAAAAGGAGAATTTTAGTGAGCGTCACTTTCAACGTGAATACAAGCGAGAAATTAAAGTTTCAATAGTTTTTCAAACCTTTGTCCATCAGTAAAATTCCCGATAACTGCAAGGTTCAATCCTTTGTTAAGAAAGTACTTTTTTGCAACCTCAGCCACTTCACTTAAGGAAACTTTGTCTATTTTTTCAATAAGCTGGCTTGGTGTATCTATGCTCTTTTCCAAAAGCTCCTGAATCGCATAAAAACCAGCAACTGCCCTCGAGTCCTCAATCTCTAAAACCAAATGCCCTTTTAAGAATTCCTTAGCTTTTTTTAATTCTCTATTGGTAACTCCGAACTTGGAATCGGCAATTCCGTGATATTGATCAAGAATCACGGTTATTGCTTCCTCTACTCTTTTTGGATCAATACCTGCAGTTGAAACCAAAGTCCCACAATCTTGATAGTGTTCTGATTGAGCTCTCACATAATAAGCGAGTCCTCTTTTTTCCCTAACTTCATGAAAAAGCCGGCTGCTCATTCCTCCACCCAATATGGCAGATAAAATGGAGAGAGCATAACGATCCTTGTGGGTTATAGGAACAGTTCTTACTCCTATTGCAATGTGTACTTGCTCTGTCTTTTTTTCTCTTACATAAACAGCTGGTTTTTTTTGATTCTCTAGGACTTTTTTATATCGCAATGTATCAAATTTTTTCATTTTTCCGAAATATTTTTCTACCAGCTCGAATACTTTTTTACTGTTAATTCCTCCTGCAACAACGACCGTTATGTTATGAGCGCTGTATAGGCTATTAAGATATGCAGTAAAATCATCCCTTGTCATTTTTGAAATTACATCCTTTCTGCCCGAAACATCCCATCCCATCGGCGTATCTTCGTACAGAAGTCTTTCATATAAATCAGCTATCTTTCTTGCAGGTGTATCTTCGTAGAGATTTATCTCTTCAATAATTACTCCCTTCTCTTTGTTTATTTCCTCTTCTTTAAAAAGTGAATTTAAAAGCATGTCGGATAAAACATCTAAGGAGAGATCTATGTGATTTGACGAAGATTTTATGTAATAACCTGTGGTTTCCTTACTTGTAAATGCATTAAATTCGCCGCCGATTCCGTCAATTAGGGTGGAAATATTAAGTGCCGAGGGCCTCTTTTTTGTGCCCTTAAATGCCATATGCTCTAAAAAATGAGATACTCCGCTATTTTGTTTTATCTCGTATCTTGAGCCCGCACCAATTAATATCATTGCTGTTGCGCTTTTAAATGAGGGCATTGGAATTGTTAAAATACGAAGCCCATTTGATAAAACTTTTCTTTGAAACTGCATAATTTAATTGAAGATATAAAAAGATTACCATATTTTGCCGACCCCGTTCAATAGCCAAAAAGATTAAGAGAGACAAGAGGATTGAAAATAGGACAACATTTTAATATAATCCCTCCATGCAAAGAATAGAAAGATCAGTACTAACAAGAGAACCGACAGAGCCCATTATTGATTGGCCGTCGGTTGTGCAAGGCTCAATAAGTGGAGATGAAGAGTCCATACGGCAATTAGATGGTGTATTAAGACCAAGATTAAAGCCACTTTTTATAGGGATGATGAAAAATCCCGATGAGGATAAGGCAGAAGACTTAACTCAGGAAACCATGATAAGAGTATTGAATGCCTTACCTAAATTCAGGGGCGAAGGAAACAATTTTAGGAATATCCTTTTGGGATGGGTAGATGTAATTGCAGCTAACTACTATTCTGATCAATATAGAAGAGGCAGAAGACATAGACTTACTGAAGTGCCTCTGAACGATAATATCCAGATTTCCTCAGCGAATATTCAGGAAGGTGATGCAAAATACGATATAACAGATGCGACTGTATTTAATATCCTCGTAAACAATTTTCCCAACTTGCTATCGCCTTTTGAATTAAGGACTGTTGAGCAAAAAATATCAGGAAGAAGTAATAAAGAGATTTCCCAATCAGAAGAAGTAAAGGAAGTTTCCATAAGAGTAAGGTTATCAAGAGCAAGGACAAGAATAGAAAAAAATATACTTATTCCTGCAGGTTTTAAAAAGGTATTTTCTTTTAAAGAGGCACCCTTAATGCAGGCTGGTCATAATGGCACATTGAAAACCATAAAAATCCTGAGAGCATATTATACCAGAGAAGAAGACGTAAGAGCTTATAGAGAAAAATGCAAGTTCAATCAATCCTTAATTGATGCAGGTTATGTTCTTATATCCGAAAACGTAACCGCTTCTGAATATAATTTATTATTATGGAGCGACCGAGTTTTAAAATCGAATGGAAGATCTTATATTAAAGCGGATGATCTTGAAAAATTTAGAGAAGAACATAAAAGCCGCAGAAAAAAAAGAATAATTCCACCAAGCCCAAGTCACAAAAAGCTCATTGATTTATGCAATCTTTATGCTCAGTACGAAAGAGCTCGGCATGCGATAAAAACTGGCCGGCTTCCAGCAATTAAAAGTGGGAATTTATTGTTTGTTAGGAAGGAAGATTTTAACACATGGGTTGAGATTTTAGGGAAATAACTACATTTTGTTTGGTGATTTGATTCCTAGGAGATAGAGGCCGGTTTTGATTATTTGCCCTACGGCAAAAGTTAGGCCAAGACGAAAATTTCTGACCCCTTCCCGTCCACCCCGGGGGTGGTTTCCTATTGACACCTCAGGATTTAAAATTGGAACTTTTTGATAAAAATTATTAAATTTTTGCGAAAGATCAAATAAATAATTACAGAGGGTATTCGGAGCAAAATTTTCTCCAGCTTCTCGGGTGATTTCTGAAAAGTGAATTAGTAATCTTAAAACAAGTAGTTCTTCTTTTTCTAATTTCGGATTTTGCCTGCCCGCCGAAGCTTTAGCGGAGGTGGGAATTTTAATTTTGACTTTTGACTTTTGCCTTTTGACTTTCGCGAGTACGCTCTGCGTGCGAGCATACGTGTACTGAAGATAGGGACCTGAATTTCCCTCAAGTGAAATTGACTCATCAAATGAGAATAAAATATCTGAAGTTCTAGAAAATTTAAGCATCGAATATTTAACAGCGCCAACTGCAACTTTCTCCAAAGTTTCCTCGTCCATTTTTTCAAACTGAGTCTTTAATCGTTTCTTTGCTTCTGACATCAGCCACTCCCCTGTTACGACACTTCCGCTTCTTGAGGACATTTTTCCTTCCTTAAGATTTACGAATCCAAAAGATTCATGAATTGTTTTTTTGGCAAGCTCAGGGAAAACTTTTTTCATTGCCTCAAGAACAACTTTGAAGTATTCGATCTGTTCATTGGCAGTGATGATTATTGACTTATCGTATTTAAAATCTTCAAATTTGATTTTGGCTAAGGCAAGGTCTTTTGCTTCATATGTAGCATAATCTTCTTTGGTTATAAAAACTCTGGTGTGGTCTCCGCGGAAAACCACAGCCCCTTCATGCCTCTCAAATGTCCCACCTCTAAGGTGGGACAGAACAATCTCTTTACCTGGCTCTGCGACTTCACTCTCAAAATAATATCTCTTGTATTTAGTTCCTAATCTTTTATAAATATCTTCAAAATGGTCAAGGCTCCACCCTCTGCCCTCTTCCCAAAGTTTATTTAAATTGGGATCTTGGTGCCTATAAATCTTTAAATTAATTTCCTGAATTTCTTTTTTGGCTTTATCGCTTTCTTCGTAATCTTTTGCTCCCCTCGCATAAGCATCTCCCAAAAATTTCGAACGTTCTCCGATTGGCTTTTTCTGCAGATTTGAGATTTGAGATTTGAGATTTGAGATTTGCAAAAGCCCGTACAGGGCTCTTGCAACATGCAAGCCAACATCGCCCTGATAATTAACCCGCCAAAGATCTGCGCCTTGATATTCCAAAAGCCGGGCAAAACACTCTCCTAGGGTTATATTTCTTAAATGTCCTATATGAAATTCTTTAAAAGGATTAGGATCTGCAAACTCAAGCATTATTTTTTTACTCTTAAGAGAATCGCCTTTTCCGTAATTTTTAGATGATGCGATTTGATCTATTTTCTGGAGTAAATATTTCTCCGACAGAAAAAAATTGATAAATCCTGGTTTTAAAACCTCGATCTTATCGGTTTCGGGTAATTTTTTTTGAAGCTTATTTGTGATAAAAGATGCGAGATCTACAGGATTTTTGAATTTTTCCTTGAATTTGTGAAAAATTGTCAAGGCAACATTGGTCGAATAATCTCCATGAGAAAAATCTTGAGGACGAGAAATCTCTATTTCTACATCTCCACTAATTTCTTCTTTTAATATTTCTCTAAGAGAATTAACAATCTCCTTTTTAATATCCTTCATAAATATATTGTAGCACAGACGGTTGATCTGGAGATTTCGATAATAAAACGATAAATCTTATTTATGCAGCTTATTAACAATTACATTTCCCAAGGCTCTTCCCAAGCGTACTCCTTGTCTGTCAACACTTCTATGATCCCCGGCTGCCAGCGGCATACCTAAAAGCTTATTTCTTATAAACTTTGTTAATTCAGGCCCAGCATGAAAAGCACTGTTAAATACATTTGCTTGTTTTGGAGCTATTTCTTTCAGCAGAGCAAAAGTCATTCCCGCACTGAATTGAGACCACCAATGGTATGTGTTGCCTAAGGGATCTCTTGTATCAGCAATGGAAAACTCAGCCGTACTTCGGGCAATATTCATCCTGGTAATGGATTCTGTTTCAGAATCTATTCCAAAAGAAAGTCTTGGATCTAATCTTGTATCACATGAACGCAAAGCTCTATAAGAGCCATGGGTAAGAATTGCCGCAGCAACAGGATGATTATTAGTCTGGTGCAACGCGATATCAAACTGATCTATAAGAGTTAGCTGTTTTCCTGTATCTTGAGATTGTCTCCTAACCTCGTGCAAGAATCTAAGAATTTCAGCAACAGGAAAAAATTCAGGCACAGTCTCCCTGCCGTGATCATCAGAAAACGCGATAAGTGCTGCGGCTAAGCGGGTGAGCTCGATTCTTTGAGAGCTCCATGGAAGAGTAAGCAAGCTTCGTATCGAATGTTTTTTCTCATCAATTGCCAGAGATATTCTTGGAATAAACTCACGCAATATAATTTCTTCTTCAGGATTATAAGAGGGAGCAGGTTCCTGATTTATTTTTTCTAGATATTCTTCAAGCCCCGATCTTAAAATACTCCTTCTTGTTGCAGCACCCCAGGCGGCATCTGCCAATAATCGTGCATTTGCTATAGAAGTACGTATTTTTTCATTCATAATTACGGGATGATAGCATTTTAGTCTCGCATCGTCAACCTTATTTGTCAAAAACATTGTTTTTTGAGTAAAAATTCATTAAAATAGATAGCTATGTTTGTATATTTAAACCTGCAAATTATCTTTTTTGTAATTCCTCTTATTGTGCTTTTGGGGTTTTTCTGGAAAACACTTTACTCATACAAGAAAATTTATCTTTTCAGCATTATTCCAACATTTGTTTTCGGCACTCCGTGGGATCTTTTATCTGTGATGACTGGGCTTTGGCATTATAATACATCAAACACTCTGGGTATTTGGTTTTTTGGGAATCCATCTACGGGATTGCCTTTCGAAGAAGTCATAATCTTTAATTTTTTGTGTCCTTTTTTTATCACAACACTTGTAATTATTGCTTGGAAATATATAAAAATATATGTTCGGTAAATTTACATATTTATTCTATACATTATTCATCACTCTTCCCCTGATTATAGGAACATGGATATATTATTGGCCTATTCTTAAAAAGGCAATCAAATTTATAGCTTTAATAGTAGTATTACTTACCATATATGGATCGGTAATGATGACTGTTGCTTTAAGAGTTAAGGCATGGTCGTACTCATCAGAAAAATTTTTGAGTATTTACTTTCTTGGCGCAGCTGTGGAAGATATTATCTGGTGGATGCTTATTCTTACTCTTATAATATCTTGCGTAATCGTTGTGCTTAAAAAGCAAGATAATAAAGAACCACTCCTAAGAAGAGACTAATTTTTTAATTTTCTGCTCCTAGGAATAGTTCAGGATATCTTCAAATTGACATTTTAATAATATGAGAACAAAAGAGGCAGAAATTGGAATTATAGTAAATACAAAAGCTGGAAACGAACAGGAAAGAAATCGAGTATTAAAAAAGGTCCAAGGTACCTTACCAGAAGCGCAAGCTTTTGACATTTCGGATCTTGAAGATGGAAATATTCAAAATATTCCGCCTAAATTAGTTATCGTCGGAGGAGATGGAACGGTTCGTGCCTCTATCTCCTAGCTTGTCTCTCATGATGAATATCCGCAAATTTTTGTTGCTGGTGGAGGAAGTACAAACACCTTTAGATCCATGCTAATTGAAGAAGGCGCTGAAACATCAATTGAAGACCTTAAAAAGGGAGAGTTAGATGAAAAAACTATAGATTATAAACCAGCAATTATCGAAGGCGGTAATGGACAGGCCTATTTTGTTATGGCAGGAGGATTCGGTAGATTTGAATCAAGCTTTGCCAAAAATTTTGAGGAAATTCGACACTTGAGAATCAGGCCTTATTTAAGAGCTTATCTGTCTGGAATAAAGGGCATGGGTGCTGGATTTTTCCCAACAGGTGCTTCTCCTTTACTTGAAACATACACAACTGGTTCTCGTATCAGAGGCCTTGATGTCTTTAGAAAACGCCAGTTAAGTCTTAAAAACGGCAGAATTGGATTGGTAGAAATTAAAGACGACAGTCCCTTCAGAGAAGTTTTAAGATTTGTTCTTTCGCTTTCTTTTTGGCAGGCAGGGGTTAGGCCGCCGAGATGGGTTGCGTCAATTAAAATTAAAGATGTTTTTAATAAAAGCGGTGGGACTGATGAACCAACTCCGGTAAATCTGAATGGAGACTTAAAACTTATTCCATCGGGGAAACTTCAAATAAAGAGAGACAGAAACTGCTTTCCCACTGCTGCTCTTATTTGGAAAGGGGAATATCGGCCTTGACATAAGCGAATTTAACTGCTAGCTTTATATTAGATATGAAGATTCTTGTAGTTGATGATGATGACTCCCTATCCTCGGTAATCGCAACAGCCCTTGAGCAAGAAGGCTTTGCCACGCTGGTTTCAAAAACAGGCAAAGACGCAGTAAATAAGGCAAAGTCTGATCTTCCAGATCTTGTTCTTCTAGACCAGGTCCTTCCAGATATTTCAGGGAACGAAGTGTTAAAAGAATTAAAATCAGACGATCAAACAAGAAACATTCCGGTTATTATGATTACTAATTTTAGTCAGGAAGAATTTGTCAGCCAAGCTATAAACGAGGGCGCAACAGACTATATCTTCAAATATAAAGTTGAGGTTGAGGATATTGTAAATAAAATTAAAAGTGCTTTAAAAGCAAATGAAACTGTCCCAGCGCAATAAATATGGGCTCCGATAAAAATACAGATTATAAAAACCTCATAGCTGAAGTAATTAAAAAACAAATGATAATTTTAGGACCTAATATAACCTTGGTAAAAGCAAGAAATGTTAAAGGACTTAAGATAGATGATAACGGAGTTGTAACAGAAATGTCTGGACCTCCTCAAGAGCTAATTCAGGAATTAATCAGCCAATTTGTTCAGCTTTCAGGACTCATTGTGCAAAAAACATTGGAGCCTCTTCTGGCAAATTATCCCAAACCTGATTCTCAGGCAATATTAAAAAACATAAACAATCAGATTAAGAATAAACAGGGGGAAAGTCAAGATGGAAATAGGTAAATTTTTAGCTATAGGAGTTCAAGTCGGTGCTTTTATTTCTGCTTTTGCCGGGATTGCTGCAGGAATACTTATGGCAGCTGTTACAAAAAAATTTGGCACAGGAATTCTTGCTTCTGGATTTAAGTCTATGGGAATAGGAGTTTTTTTGATAGCATTTGGCATAATTTTTGATGCGATTCAAATTTACTTCCAAATCTCAACCAATATAGGAGTAGCTATAACAATTTTAAGAGAAATATTATTCGTACTAGGCACATACATCATTGTTATAGCAATCAAGAACACAGGCGATAAGCTTGAAGCCCTAACAAAATAAGTCCTACCTTTATGACCTTACTGGAATTTATATCTGTCTCTTCGGCAGTGCTATTTGGGATTCTAGCTGTGATTATTTCGATTAAAGAAGATCAAATAAAAAAATCTTCGAAGGGTCTTTCCGATGTCCGTCGAGATGATGGAATAAAAACCCATGTTTCTCCCGATAAGAATTTAAAAGATGATCTAACCATGGCTGTGCATGAGCTTCGCGCGCCCTTAACAAGCATTAAGGACTCTTCCGAACTTTTGTTAAACCATAAATACACCCTAAAAGAGGATGAAAAAGAGCAATTTCTTAAAATGATTACCAGACAATCTAAATTACTCCTTGATCAAATAGGTTCAATCCTTGATATTGCAAAACTCGAATCAGGGACTTTTACTTTAAATAAAAAACCCGATACAGTAGATGATCTTATCTATGATAGAATTAAGATTTTTATGCCTCAGGCAGAAAGAAAAAATATTCTCTTAACCTTAAATATCAGCGATCATTTGCCGCCGGTTGACATAGATAAAATTAGGATCGGTCAAGTTTTGAACAACCTTATTTCAAACAGCATAAAGTTTACGCCTGAAGGAGGAAAAATAATTGTCTCTGCCAATGTCATCAAGAACAACACAGGCAACGAGGAATTACAAATATCTGTAGCAGATACTGGCTTGGGTATCCCAAAAGAAGAGCAAAGTAAGATTTTTACCAAATTTTACCAAGTGAAGCCAGGGAACGAAAGACAAGAAAAAGAAGGTAGTGGATTGGGACTTTATATTGCAAAAAAAATTATGGATGCCCACGGCGGATCAATAAGTCTGGATTCTGAAGACGGACGAGGGACAATAATTACCATTACCCTACCCGTTTATAATTATGGGAGAAGAGAGACTGTACCACAAAATAGAGGCAGTTTGGATGTTCGCAAGGTAGCAAATTAAACTTATCTTATCTTAAAAGATTTTCCGTCTGAAATTATTTCGATATCTCCATTTTTATCTGTTCTTAATATCTTGATATTGAATTTATTTAGGAGATCTAAGGTAAACGCATTGGGATGCCCATATTTATTATTTTTTCCAACCGAAATAATTGCATAGCTTGGCTTTAATTTATTTAATATTTCCGAGTTTAGTCCTGTTTTTGATCCGTGATGAGGAACCCCGAATATCTTAATGTTTTGAATAGAGCCACTAATTGCCTCAGATAATCCCGTAGCTTGACTATCACCTGTAAAAATACTTGTAAAAGAGCCGTATGACAGCAAAATAACCAAAGATGCAGATTCTTTACTTTCTCCAATTTGTCCGTTTGGACTTGTCTTTTGAATATAGTCTTTTGTTGGTCCTAAAACCAGAAAACGTGCCCCATCTTTTGTTTTAAAAGAATCTCCGGCAAGAAGATACTGAACCTTAAGCCCCTTATCTTTTATTTGACTTAAAAGCCCCTGGAAGCTTGCGCTCTTATTATTTAAATCTTCAGTAGCAAAAGAGATCAAATTATATCTTTTCACAACATAGTTAAACCCGGCAAAATGGTCTAAATGAGGATGGCTTAAAAAAGCGACAGATATATTTCTCTCCCAAAAAGGCAGATGTCTCTCAAGGCAGCCAATAATTTTTTCATCCGAACCCGCGTCAATTAAAAAATTTTTATTGGAAGCTGTCCTAATAAAAATGCCATCCCCCTGCCCAACATCGCAGAATATTATATGAAGCCTGCTGTCGTTAAATTTAGCAAATTGATAAAAAACAAATCCGCCTAAAAAAATTAAAATCACAACACTAATCCCAAAAAATTTTTTCATATTTTAAAATTTTTTAAGTTTTTATAGATTAGAATCCCCAAGAGAAGATAATAACCGATAACTGCCTGCCATGAAAGACTCTCTATTTTTAACAGTCCGCCGAAATTTGAGAAGAGGTTTATAATTTTCTCGAAATAAAAAATTAGGGGAAAAGAAAGAAAGATAAATATTCTTCCTGTAAAATCCGAGAATAAACCCAATGCACCTCCTATTCCACCGATTATCATAAGTATCGGCACAGTCCATAAAACAAGAGCATTGACGACCACCGACCAGATCGAGTAAATTCCAAAGTTTGCAAGAAGAATCGGCAGTGTTGCAATCTGAGCTGAAATCGTAGTTGCGATATCACCGCCGACTATAGAAGTGTCTAAAATTTTTTTAAGAATTTCGGAAGAATAAAAAATAGGCCGAATATATAAAAGTCCTGCTGTTGCAAAAAAAGAGAGCTGGAAACCTATGTCAAAAATCGTATTGGGATTTACAAAAATCATAAGATACCCGGCAAGTATTAAACCGTACACAGAAAGCCTCTGACGGCCTAGGATTTGCGAAGAAAAGACCAAAATCCCCATTATGGCAGCTCTTATTATCGAAGCTTCAAATCCTGCCAAAACTACATAAAATAGGATTCCAAAGATACTTAAAAAAAGAGCAATTTGTCTTTTAAGAAAAAAGCCGAAAACCGCTGTAATGAATCCTCCAAAAAGCGTAACATTCATTCCCGATGCCGCAATTACATGAAGAACTCCTGTTATCCTTAAATTATTAAGAAATTCTTCTGTCATCTTCCCTTTTATCCCAAAGGTTATTCCCAAAAGAAGAGACGAATAGTTTAAGGGCAAAGTGTGATTAAATAAATCTATAAACTTTTCTCGAAGTTGAGTCACTGACTTTAAAATAGCATTCTGATTCCCCTTATCTATTTTTGGAAAGTATAGAATAAAAAGTTTTGAACCATTTTTTAGCACTCGGGATTCTAGTTTGCCAGAGATTCTCAGCTTATCTTGATAATGATACTGGGGCAAAAATGAGGTAATAATTGTCAATCTGTTTAATCCTAAATTAGCAGACAGCACTTGCCGATTGCTAAAAATTTTGGGTTCACTGTTAAGTATTATTGCAATATCAATCTCCTGCCCTTCAAAAAACTGAGGCTGATTTTGGTAATATAAAAAGGCCCGAACGATTAAAGCCAGAAGTAAAATAGAGGAAATTGCGGCAATCTTCATTCAGTAAAGCGTTATCTTATCTTTTATTTTCTCAAAGACGCTACTTCCTACAGCCTTTTTTGAGACCAATTCCTCAAGTGCTTGATAAGGCCGGTTGTCTATTATTTTTTGAGCAGTTACCGCCCCCACTCCGGGTAATGCGTCTAGCTCTTTTTCCGAAGCTGAGTTTATATTGATCAATCCTCCACCTCCTACTGTAGAACTACCCCCTAATGAAGTTGATCCTTGAGTATTTCCTTGTTTTTCTCCTTCAAACGGAATGTATATCTTTGCTCCATCGCTAATTTTTAAGGCAAGGTTTAAATTTTTGGAAATCCAAAGTTTGTCTGCGCCGGCAGAAATCCCTCCGCTTGCAATAAGAGCGTCTTTTACTCTTGAATTACCGGGTAGATTATAAACTCCGGGAGAAATAACTGCTCCTTCCACATCAACAACTATCATTGCACTTTGACTGGCATTTTGAGAAGAATCTCCTCTTTCAAAGATTATATCTTTCGAGTCTGATGATGAAGCAAATAACCCTATCAAACCATAACCTAACAATATCAAGCCTGCAAATCCAAGAATCAGGGGCAGCCAATATCTTTTTACCAATGGGAGATATCGGTTAATTAGTTCTTCATTATCCATTAGACTATAACAAAGTTTATTACTCTACCTTTTACATAGATGACTTTTTTAATTTTCCTATTTTTGAGATATTTTTTAATTTTTTGACTTTCTTTAGCAATCCTTTTTAGAGTCTGCTGATTTTCTATTTCATCAAAAGATATACTTAGAGTATCCCTTAATTTCCCATTAATTTGGATTGCAATTATTACCTCCTCCTTCTCCAGCAAGATTGGGTCATGGTTTGGGAAAGACTGAATATGAATTGACTGCTGTAATTCGGAATTTTGCAATTTTTGCCAAAGCTCTTCAGTAATATGAGGAGCAAAAGGTGCAAGTATTAATAAAAATTTTTTAAGATCATCTCCGTTTAAACCCTCTTTATCGCTTTTATCGCTTCGCCAATCTTTAATAAACTCCATAAGACAAGCAATAGCTGTGTTAAATTTCAGATTTTCTAAATCCTGCGAAACCTTTTTAATTGTCCTATGAAGCTTAGAAAGAAGTTTAACCGAAGTATTCCTATTCGAAACTTTATTTAAAGAAAGCTCCCAGACTCTTTTTAGGAATCTAAAACATCCCTCAACGCTTTCCTCACTCCATACGATGGTCTGATCAAACGGCCCCATAAACATCTCATAAATCCTTAAGGTATCAGCGCCAAATTTATTGATAATATCGTCTGGATTGATAATATTGCCAAAGGATTTACTCATCTTACGGCCGTCCGGGCCTAAGACAACTCCATGAGAACGCCTCTTTTTATATGGCTCTCTGGTCGGTACAACACCGATGTCATATAAAAACTTGTAGACAAACCGGGAATACAGAAGATGCAAGGTTGTGTGTTCAAATCCACCCTGATAGATGTCAACCGGCATAAAGTATTCCATTTTTTTCCTGCCGGCTAAGGCTTTATCGTTGTGAGGATCTAAGTAGCGTAAGAAATACCAATTTGAACCAGCCCAGTTTGGCATTGTATCAGTTTCCCGTCTCGCCTTCCTTCCGCAAGCCGGACATTGAGTATTAACCCAATCTTTGGCATTAGCCAGTGGCGACTCTCCTGTACCAGAAGGTTCGTATTTTTCTAAATAAGGCAGTTCAACCGGAAGTTGATCCTCAGGTACCGGAACTATAGCATAATCCGTTCCTTTGATATTTGATATTTTGTTTTTTGCGCAATTTGCGCAAAAAACAACTGGTATTGGCTCTCCCCAATAATGCTGTCTTGAAAAAACCCAATCCCTGAGATGATAATAAACTTCTCTTTCACCTAGTCCTTTCTTCTTAAGCCAGTCGACAACTTTTATATTTTCTTTTGGCACACTCAAGCCATTCCATTCTCCAGAATTTATAATCTTTCCTTCGCCAATATATGCTCCCTTGAACTTTTTATTTGGGCATGAGATTACTGGTTTTATAGGAAGATTGTATTTTTTTGCAAATTCAAAGTCGCGCTTATCGTGAGCTGGAACCGCCATAATTACGCCTGTACCATAGCCCATCACTACATAATCTGCTATCCAAATGGGGATTTCCTCATTATTGACCGGATTTATTGCAGTTAAACCAGTATCCACACCTGTTTTTTCTTGTCCTGAGCCTGCCGAAGGATCTTGTCCCTCGGCAATTCTTTCCTGCTCTGTCTTACTTTGAGTTTTTTGGATGTATTCCTCAATTTCTTTTATTTTTGATTTTTGATTTTTGATTTTTGATTTTATGAGCGAAGCGACTATTGGATGTTCTGGTGCCAAAACTATGAAAGTTGCTCCAAACAGAGTATCAGGTCTGGTAGTAAAAACTTCAATTTCTTTATTCTTAAATCTTAAATCTTTGATCTTAAATCTGATAGTTGTTCCCTCGGATCTCCCTATCCAATTTATTTGCTGTGTAGCTATTTTTTGAGAATAATCAACCAGCTTTAGGTCCTCCAAGAGTCTATCCGCATACTTTGTGATCCTCAAAAGCCATTGTTTTTGCATTCGTTTTTCTGTAGTAGCACCGCAGCGCTCATGTGTTCCGTCTGTTAGAACCTCTTCATCTGCTAAGTTTGTCTTGCATGACGGACACCAGTTAACCGGCACATCCGCTCTATAAGCCAAGCCTTTCTCAAAGAATTTTAAGAAAATCCATTGTGTCCATTTGTAATATCTTGGATCAGTTGTATTTATTTCACGGCTCCAGTCGAATGAAAGACCCAAGGATTTGCACTGTTTCTTAAATTTTGCGATGTTTTGCGGAACAATTGTTGAAGGATGAAGGTGCATTCTAAGAGCATAGTTCTCAGCAGGCAAGCCAAAAGCGTCCCAGCCGATTGGATATAACACATTTTTCCCTTCCATCCTCTTTTTTCGGGAATACGCATCCATTGCCGACCATGAACGAACATGCCCGACATGGAGTCCCGCCCCTGATGGATATGGGAATTCGATTAAAACATAAAACTTAGGTTTTTTGTCAAAATCTATAGCCTTATAAAGCTCTTGCTCCTCCCAAATCTTCTGCCATTTTGACTCAATTAAACTTGGGTCATACTTTTGCTTGCCCGCCGAAGCTTTAGCAGAGGAGGGCCACTTAGGCTCAGTTTCGGACGGATTATATTTAGAATCAGGTTTAGTTGATTTGCCTTTCATGATTTAGGTTTATCCCTCGAAGCTTTAGCGAAGTGGGACATAACTGGAGTATAGCATAACAATATAGATGTATCTAGATTTACGATTTAATGTTTTCAAAAAATTTAATCTTTTTATATCCCACCTAATTGATATTCATCTTGTCCGTTTGTCCCCACCTAGCCATTGATCTAAAACACCCATTGAAATAATTAATCTGTCGCAAATGTCTTGAAAATTACGATTAAGCTTCTTGCATTTTTATAAAGGATTCTATACGATTGCAATATGACCCATTCGACAAACTCAGGGTCATACTGAGGAATTCGAAGTATGAGAGTTCTGCTACAATCTCTTCTTTTGCTTTTTTCTTTTGCTCTTGTGTTTTTATGGCAAGCAAGCCCTCTTTCCTCCTACACTCTTCCGATAATAGGTTTCTTGATCGTTATTTATATAGTAAGCTCCCTTGCTCAAACGAAAAAAGGAAAGCAAGTATCCCTGGGCGGGCCATTGGGAATGTTTATCCTAAACACAATTATACTTCTATTCGTATTTTCTACAGGCGGCTTGTCTTCGGGATTCTTTTTTCTTTTGTACTTTGTAGTCTTTGCCCTTGTTTTCGTTTTTGAGCCGTACACAATAATTGCATTTGCAATCGGCATAGTTCTCACTTTTATGCCGGAGGCAATCAAGGGCGATGTAGTTGGAAACTTTGTTAAATTAGGATCCATAATACTGATTTCTCCCCTTGCCTTTTTTTTTGGTAAAGAATATAGAAAAAGCGATGAACGAGACGACACAATTGAATCTATCGGAAAAGACGTAAAAGAGGTTATAGAAAAAGAAAAAGGCAAGATAAGCAAAGAGGACCTAAGTAAACTCTCTGAAGTAGTTAAAGAAACAGAAGAGCTTCGGGAAGAAGACTAACCACTCTTATGAAAATTACCTCAAGCCGTATAAAAATGCCTCTAATTTTAATACTTATAGTCTTTACATTCATATTTTTAAAAAATCGGACAATAGCTCAAACAATATCAAACAACTACTACACTATACAGGGTGGAGATATCGAACAAAAGACATTGATTAATCCCCAAGCTCCCCAAGCCGAACCCCCCACCTATACTGCGAAAATGTATTCCGGAGAAAACTATCATGTAATTACTGGTTTTGAAAATATTCAAAACAGTGATCTTTTTTCTTTTTCGGTCTCGGATAATCTAGTTGATTATGGTCCATTAACCCCAACAAATCCCGTATTTAGAACAACCGATCTTATTATTTCAAAAGGCTCCTCAAGAAGCTATTCTGTTTTTGCATTTGAAGATCACGAGATTAGAGATCCTAACAACAATTTTATACCCGATATAACTTGCGATAACGGCGCTTGTTCAGAAACTGTTTCGGCTCAATGGTCTAGCAACTTATCTTTCGGCTTTGGCTATAGATGCGAAGAGGTAGACAGTTCTGTTTGTACAGAGGATTTTTCGAAGGCTTATTATTTTAAACAATTCGCAAACGACTCAAAATCCGAATCACCGCAGGCAATATTAAACGGCTCAAGTCCCAAAAAGAAAGCTAAAATAAAGTATAAAGTCAACATATCTGGCAACCAAAATAAGAGCAACTATTCAAATTCAATAATCTTTATAGCAGTTCCAAATTTATAATGAAAAGTTTCAGAATTAAGATATTTTTGGCATTCTACACTTCTCTTGTTATTATTCTCTTTGCCTTCCAATATACCAGCGCTTCTTCATATTCACTTGGGATTTATCCTCCGATTATAAAAATCAAGGCAAATCCGCCTGCAATAATAAAGTCGGAAATTAAAATTAAAAATCTATCGGGTAACCCGGTTGATGTAGGGTTTGTTCTTAGGCCTTTTGCAACTGATGAAAATAATATGAACCAAGTTAAATACCTTTTATACAAAGATTATACAACCTTAAATACGAACTTTCTACAAAAAGTTAAAGTCTTAGAAAATGATCAATCTATATCAAAGACTATTCTTTCGCCCAAACAAGAAAAAAGACTGATGCTCCTGATCGATTTACCAAAAGAGGAAAAGCCAACAGATCATTATTTCTCGCTTGTTTTGCTTACCCAAAATCAGGATAAACTCAATTCTAGTTATTCGAAGATTATAGAGGGCATAGCTACGAATATTCTTATTTCTATAAATCCGAAA
>MFOT01000023.1 GCA_001782475.1 Candidatus Levybacteria bacterium RIFCSPLOWO2_01_FULL_38_21
CCCCGTCAATTCCTTTGAGTTTTAGCCTTGCGGCCGTACTCCCCAGGCGGTCCGCTTAACGCGTTAGCTTGCACCCCGTCCACCAGAGGCGGACAGAGCTAGCGGACATCGTTTACGGCTAGGACTACACAGGTCTCTAATCTGTTTCGCTACCCTAGCTTTCGTGCCTCAGCGTCAGAGAAAAGCCCAGATGCCTGCCTTCGCCTTTGGTGTTCCAGCTGATATCAACGCATTTCACTGCTACACCAGCTGTTCCAGCATCCCTGCCAATCCTCAATCCCGCCAGTATTCTCGCCTTTTTCAAGGTTAAGCCTTGAGCTTTAAACAAGAACTGGGCGGGACGCCTACGCACACTTTACGCCCAATAAATCCGGATAACGCTTGCCTCCCACGTATTACCGAGACTTCTGGCCACGTAAAATTTTGCGAAGCAAAATTAACGTGGGCATCCCGCCGAAGCGCTCTTTGCGTCGTGTACGAATAGTACTGAAAAGACGCAAAGTAAGCTCGTGTGGGATGGCACGCCCCTTTGCTTACAAATATCTACGTAACGTGGACTATCTCTTGTCGCCTAAGGCGACTCTTACGTATAGTCTCTGAGGATCCTACATTCATGTAAACTGAACGTAGTTTCCTGCTGATTGTTCTGCAACCCTCATGCTGTCTCGAAGCTTTTTTGGGTTGGCTAGATATTTTCACTCAAAGAGTAATCTAGCATTTACAGAAGTTTCCAGCATACAGTAAGATTTATACTACGCGCCAACCCCGATCAAATCGGGGCCACGTAGTTAGTAGAGGCTTATTCGCCCCGCCATGTGGCGGGGCAAAAGGAGTTTACAACCCTAAGGCCGTCTTCCTCCACGCGGCGTCGCTGGGTCAGACTTTCGTCCATTGCCCAATATTCCTAGTTGCTGCCACCCGTAGGTGTACTGCCCGTGTCTCAGTGCAGTTGTGGCTGACCGACCTCTCAGTCCAGCTACCCGTCATAGCCTTGGTAGGCCATTACCCCACCAACTAGCTGATAGGACGCAGGTTCCTCTCTTGGCGCAAAGTTAATGCTTTACCCCTCACCTCGTGAGGTGAGGGGACCATGGACTATTACCCATCCTTTCGGACGGCTATGTTCCACCTAGAGGTAGATTCCTACGCGTTACTCACCCGTCTGCCTCTGTCCGCAGGACAGAACCTACCAACAATTAACAAGAAACAATTAACAATTAAGAAGACTTCAGTTTTTTGGAGAATCCACCAAGTTGATCTGCGATCTGTTTTGCTCGTAATAAAAATGTCTTCGTTACGGGATTTGATATTAACCCCGCTTCGCATGCTATATCTAAACACGCTGCTGCTTCATTAATTGAACCCAATGAATTATTTAAATACCTATTGAATTCTTTATCCGAAGCTTTACCTGAACCTTCTGCTATGTTCAAACAAACAGACAATAAACATCTCCTAAGCTGGTCTCCTAATTCCCAATATTCTCTGGGAAATACCTTTGTAACTAATACAAGTTCTTTGTAAAATAATTTTGAATCTTTATATACTTTAAAATCTAAAAAGCGAAAAGTTTTATTCACAATTTTATCGTATCAGTTAATTGTTACTGGTTACAAGTTACAAGTTGATCTGTTCGGTCCTGCGGACCGATCGACTTGCATGCCTAAGGCACGCCGCCAGCGTTCATCCTGGACCAGGATCAAATCCTCAAAAAAATTGCGAGCAATTTTTTAACAATTAACTTTTAACATTTTACAAATTAACATAAGTTAACTGTCAATTTGTTAATTGTTGATTGTTTGTTTGCTTCGCAAACATTTCCTACCACTTCTCGACCGAGGAACGAAGTTCCGAGGGAGACCCACCAAAGAACGCTCTTCAAGTCGTGTATGAATAATACTGAAAAGACTTGAAGTAAGTTCGGGTGGGCGACCATCAAACCTGCTCCTTCAAGAAGTGAATCCAAAATGTTACTGATTCACTTTTCAAAGAGCTATTCTATATGTAAAGACATCCGCCTTGCTTTACCACTCGGCTTTGGATTCTATTCGAATACACCTCGTGGAGCAGCTATTGGCGGATAATGCGCTATCTTAAATTTTCAAATGAGCAAAAAAATACCCGCCAAAGGCGGGCTTAACTCCCGATCCAATCGGGGTCCGGTCTTTGGCACATGTATTACATACCAGAATTATTATAGAGGAATTTAATTATTTGTCAATAACCCCGAGTTCTAAATAGCGCCGCATGTCTATTTGTTAAAAAATTTTTTAGTGCACTGGTATGCTTTATTGGAAAGTAATAGTTTTTATGGGAACCATGCTGATATTGATAAACTGGTGTTGGACATTCAGATGTTAAAAGATCGAGGTAATGCAATCCAGAATGTCTTGGATTAAGGCTAATGGGTATTATTAATTCTCTAAATAAACTCCCTGCAGATCTAAAGTATGCGCTGTTTTGCAGTTGACGTGTAGTTGGTATAGGATCTATGCTTTGTCCGCAGATTATTTTGACTGGGTTTTCTTTATATCTTTTAAGCCTTGGGTATTCTTCTAAAGCGCCTAAGGCTCTCTTCCTGTGCCTTTCAAGTAAAACATAATACACACGAACCTTTCCTGTCGTTCTAACTTGGTATTCTACCCGTCTACTAGGAATCCCAGACAAACGAAGACTACCGAAAAAAAGACCTGTTTCTGTATTCTTGTAATGAAAAACCCCTGATGTTAAATCTCCAACCGTAATAAAAATTCCATCTCCCTTCATCTTATTTTTAAGTTTATATTTAACCACATTTGTCAAAATATGCCGGGCTGGTAATTCATCTAGTATTTGCTGTACCCTTTTATCATCTCCCTCTTTCTTTAGTTGTTCTATTCTCTCTTTGTCTTCATAATCTTGGGATAAATGCCCCATATCAATACCCCATTCCCTAAGTTTCCTAATAGATTTCCTTATTGAATGTTCCGAAAACCCAGTATTCTTTTTTATTTCGCCTATACTTCTTGCTCCTGCAACTACTTGCTCTTTTACTCCTAAACTTGTTCCTCCACGTGCCTGTGATATTCTTTCTCTTGAGTCTTGAGGGACTGGCTTTTTTACCAGCAGATTTTCAAGAGTATGAGAAGAACGTAAATCTTGCGATGAATTTTCCCAAAGAGCTTCAATGAATCCTCTATAATGCAAAGATGTATTTGCTCTTGTGTCATTGTCATAAACTTTTTTTGCAATATCTTCTAATGTTATACCGTCGTTAAAAGTATAAGTTACTCCTATATTTATTCGCTTTTCTCCTATTCCTTCGTGAGCACCCTCTTCTATTGCTTTTTGGACAAAACACTGTCTTTGAGCATGAAGCTCTTTCCTAGTTTTCTCTTTTTCCACCATAGGAGCGGATTATATCACAAAAGCGACTAAATCGTCTTTTCCAAAAGGAGCATTTATCGGGAGAATAAAAAAACAGTTACTCGTCTATAATGTAGCTAACCTCAATAGCAGTTAAGCCTTCTCTCTTAGGGATTTCGGGAAATTTGGGAGAACTGGAGACAATTGGCTCCTCAATGGGTCTTAGATAAAATACAATATTTCTGTAAACATCCGGCGCGGGGTCAAATGAAATAGGAAGAATAACCTTTGAGGCTTCATCAATGAAGAACGAAACGAAAACATAAGAAGAATTAATCTCCCCCACAGAAGCTATAAGATCGTTGATTTCTGTTTTATTTAATCCCAGTTTTGTTCCATATTCATAGATAACGTCTTTTACCTTTTCGCTTTTAACCGCTATTCCATAATCAATTTTCGGAAGTCTTCGTACTGCAGGAGTGTAGTTAAAATTTATATTGGAATAGAGCTGATTTTCAACTTTTAATCCTCCGTCCCCAGTTAAAAAACCTTCATAAAAACCATCTTCGTAAGGAGCATTAGATCCATAAATTTGCGTACCTATCTTAATTTTTATATATGTACCGGGTTTTCCGTAAAGATATAAGGGGCTATCCATACATACGCCATCTGTTCTGGCAAGCGCAAATTGTGTTTTAAAGCAGGAATTATATTCAGAATTGGGCGTATTGCTCCTTTGAGTTGGACCAAAATTTGTTCCTAACATAGAATTACACTGTTCAGAAGCAATGTCTCTACATTTTGGTTTACTTTGCTGGATTATTCTTTTTGGGCCCAATTCGGATTTAAAAGTAATTGTTTTAAGCTGAAGTGTATTTACGTTTTGTCCACTACTTGATCCCAGATTTCCTGTAACTAGGGAGTCATTAAAAAAAGCGGAAGGCAAAAGACCAATGTACTGAATCGGATTTTTCCCTATATTAACCGTAGTTCTTTTTTTTGTGCTTACACTATATACTCCTATATCATTTAGGGTCTGGCTATATTTTTCTCCAAGATTTCCAACAGTTGAAACCGATGTATTGCTTACTCCCACCAAAATATTATTGTTCCCCAACGTAGAAAGCACAGAATCTTGCGATGTTGCAATTCCGTCCCTGAGCTTTTGTGTCGATGAAATTATGGGATTGTAAAGATAAAAACCATTCTGTTCCTGACTTCTAGATAAAGCGAAATAAATTATTTTGCCGCTGTAAGAATCCCACGAAACAAAAGGATACCGATTGGTATTCGGGATACCTCTGAGTTTTGTTCTTTGTCTGCCCAAAATATCAAAAATTTCTATAGTATTGGGATTAAGAAGAGCTTGCCTAAATCCTCCTCTATCTGGAAGAGAAACATTTCCAGAACCCTTACTCCCATCATATCCGGCAAAGACAAGTTTATTTCCGTCGGGAGACAAAATTGGCTGAGACGCAAGGGTGCCCGAAGACATGGAAGGGATTTCTTCTTTGACACTTCCCGAAAAATCTGAAACACTTACTCCGTTTGCCCATCCTGCTTGATTATTTGCTTCAAATTTATCCATATAAATTTCGCCTCTGTTTGTTATTGCCAAAGGATAATGCATAAATGATCCGTTGTTGATCGGCTCATCATAAATAATATTTTTTCTTTGCGGATTGTTAATATCAACAGCATAAACCCTTGAACTTCCTCCAATTAGCCCCTGAGAATTCTCTGGAACACTTATTTCCCACGTTGCAATATATCTTTTATTGGGGGAGACGACATAATCGTCGATTCCATAATTTGTATCCGCCAAAACCGTAGGAGAAACGGATTTGTTCCCAAAATTAAAAGTGGAAATCTCTCTTCCGTAATCTCTCGCATCAGTTTTATTTATAAAAATCATAGAACTTGGAGAGATTACTGTTGCTTTTTTTATATTTAAATCTAGGGTCGCTAAAGCATAGATTTTGCCGGACTCAAGATCTACAGCTTCGATATAGGAATTTTTATCCGTCCCGTATCCGTATACTAAAGTTTTGGGAGCAATTTTTGTAAAAGCAGGGGGAGTTGGGGCTGTACTTATATTCTGTTTGGCTGTTTTTTGAGTTGTA
>MFOT01000024.1 GCA_001782475.1 Candidatus Levybacteria bacterium RIFCSPLOWO2_01_FULL_38_21
AAAACAACTATATGATAACGGGGTTTCCAAATTTATGGCCAAAACAACAAATGGATTTAGCCATTACTTTAATTTAAGACATGAAAGAGTAGGACATCTTTTTCAAGGAAATTTTGGTGCAGTAAGAATAGAAAACGAGGAACAGCTCGTACATGTATCGCGGTACATCCATCTTAACCCAGTATCTTCTTATTTTATCAAGATTGAAGACATTGATGATTATGAGTATTCATCATTTCCGGAATACATAAACAAAAAAATAGGTTTTTGCAATACAAAAGAAATACTTTCTTACTTTAAAAATAGAGACGACTACAGGAAATTCGTCTATAATCATGCAGATTATGCAAAACAACTTGAAAACATTAAGCACTTAACACTAGAAAATAACTAAATCCACATTCAGCTCCTATAAATTTTACCACTTCATCGTATCTGTACCGATCCCATATCGGATATTTGTTAAGTTCTTTTATACCTGTTAAAATAGTCAATACTATCTCATATAATGTTCTAGAATGCAGTCCAAAACCTGCTACAGCCTACAATGATAAATGAACTCAAGAAAATATTTTATTTTCCTTTTGCCTATTATTTTAGGTTTTTTGCAAAAATAAGACTTGCGCGATGGAACCCATATATAATAGCAGTGACCGGCTCAAGCGGAAAAACGACTCTTCTTAATCTTTTGGAATCCCAAATAAAAGATAGGGCAAAATATAGTCACCATGCCAATAGCAGTTATGGAATTCCGTTTGATATCTTGGGATTTAAAAGAACCAACCTTACGCCTGATGAATGGATTTTTCTTTTTTTACTTGCGCCATTTAAGTTGTTTGCGAAATTACCAAGAGAAAAGCTATATATTGTCGAAGCAGATTGCGACAGACCAAATGAAGGTAAATTCTTAGCAACTCTTCTTAAACCCGAAGTTACGCTTTGGACTAACTCAACAAGAACACATAGTATGAACTTCGATTCTTTGGTAAAAAATAGAATTTTTGATCGGGTCGATGACGCAATTGGTCATGAATACGGGTATTTTATTGAACATACATCAAGATTGGCCATAGTAAACGGTGATTCCGAAATTATCAGAAGAGAGCTTCCAAGAACAAAAGCAAGAATAGTCTCAATATCAATAAAAGATCTTTTGGATTACGAGATCTCGCTTAAAGGCGCGGAGTTTGAAGTCAAAAGAAAAACATTTAAATTTAAACAGCTTTTGCCAAAAGTTACTTATTATTCGCTTTCGATGTGTCTTTCTCTTCTTAAATATTTGAAAATACCACTTGATCAGTCATTCGCTAAGTTCATCCTTCCTCCGGGAAGAAGTAACTTGTTTGAGGGAATTAAAAAGACAACTATTATAGACAGCAGTTATAATGCAAATCTTGACTCTATGGCTTCGGTTTTGGATATGTTTGATCATATTACAGCACAGAAAAAATGGATAATCTTGGGAGATATGCTTGAGCAGGGACAAAGCGAACAAGAAGAACACGAGAGGCTGGCGGAAATAATATCCAGAATGAAACTTGAGAATATTGTATTCATGGGTCCCCGTGTATCAAATTACACCTATCCTAAGCTTAAAAAACTACTTGGGGACAAAACCAAAATAGAAAAGTTTATCAACCCAAAAGAAGTTCTTGATTATCTAAAACTAAATGTCAAAGGGAATGAATTACTTCTTTTCAAAGGAGCAAGATTTCTAGAAGGTGTGGTGGAGAATTTGCTCTTGGATAAATCGAATTCAAAATATCTATGCAGACGTGAAAAAACCTGGGAAAAAAGAAGAAAGATGTGGGAACTGTAAATAAATTAAAAATTGAAAATTTAAAATTAAAAATTTTTGTATTACATGGTTGGACTTATTCAAGACAAAAGTGGGATCCTTTTTTGTCATTCCTAAAATCTGAGGGGTTGAACCCTTATTTACTCTCGATTCCGGGTTTAACCGATAAGATAGACCGGCCTTGGGACATAGATGATTATGCTAACTGGCTTTATAAAAAATTCGAAAATGAAAAAGACAAAATTATTCTTATCGGTCATTCAAACGGCGGAAGAATAGCGCTTGCGTTTGCCTGCTCTTATCCTGAGAAAATTTCAAAATTGATTTTGATCGACAGCGCTGGAATTTACCATAATGAATTTTCTTTGAGAATAAAGCGTGCAATATTTAAAGCGGCTGCAAAAATCGGGAAAAGACTTATTGACTCCAAAAAAGCTAAAGATTTACTTTATTTTTTAGCCCGGGAAAAAGACTACAAAAATGCAAGTCCGAACGTAAAAAAGACTATGCTAAATCTTTTAAAATCCGACAAAAACTTAGCTTTAGGAAATATAAAAGCACCAACCATTATAATATGGGGGAGAGGGGATAGGATTACCTCTCTCTCCGACGGAAAAATGCTAAATCAAAAAATCCGAAACTCTAAATTATTTATTATTGATAACTCTTCGCATTCTCCTCAATTTACTCATCCAAAAGAAGTAGTAAATATCATAGCCGGACAATTATGAGTATATTTAATTCTTTGGGCTCCAATTACGACCTAAGCTTTGCTTTAAAAGCATTGTTACCAAATCTGTCCCAGGTAGCGAGGCTGTTTCACCTGGAAGGTGAATTAGCTTCACGACGTGTTTCCTTTAATAAGAAAAATGGTCTTAAAAAATTCTTGCAAGATAAATACGATGGGGAAACGGTTTTGCTTTTTAAAGGCAGGGAGGCTATAACCCTTGCACTTAAAATTTTAAATCTTCCCAAAAATTCAAAAGTTGCGATAAATGGGCTTACTTGTTACGTTGTATATCACGGAATAGAAGAAGCGGGATTAAGACCCGTACTCCTTGATATCCCAAAAGACGATATTAATTTTTCACCAGAAACTCTTGCACACAGCTTAAAAGCAAATCCTGATATTAAAGTAGTCATTGTTCAGAACACATTAGGATACCCATGTGAAATAGAAAAAATTTCAGAAATTTGTAGAGATAATAATATCATCCTTATCGAGGATTTAGCGCACAGCGCTGGAGGTAAATATGAAAATGGGGAGGAAATGGGAACAGTAGGGGACTTCGCCGTTCTTTCATTTAGTCAGGATAAAATCGTTGACGCAGTATCAGGCGGTGCATTAATAATAAGAAATAAAAAATATGAAAAAAATAAAATTGCTCATTTTGAAAATCCACCACTGCAAAAAGAACTAACTGATAGGTTATATCCATTATTTACTTATAAAATCAGAAAAGCTTACACAGTAGGGCTAGGAAAAATAATCCACTTTTTCCTGAAAATTACTCAACTGCTATCAACCCCGATGGATGATAATCTTTATAAAAATTTTTTACTTCCGAATTGGTACTGCGGACTTATAATTTTTGCTTTTAAAAATCTTAATAAAGATTTAGAACATAGAAAAAAAATAGCAAAAATATATAAAAATAATTTAGACAAAAAAATAATTCCAGATTTAATAGATAAAATAGATTTATCAACTAATCTTCGCTTTCCTATTTTTGTTGAAAATAGAAATAATCTTATAGATTATCTAGAAAAATACAATATTTTTATCTCTGACATTTGGTATGATGCACCCATTACGCCAAAAAAATATTTAAGTAAAACAGACTACGAAGGAGAATGCCCAAATGCTGAAAAGATATCGTCTTTAACTCTCAATCTACCAACTCACAAAAATATTTCAGAAAAAAATGCAATTTTTATAACAGAAAGGGTAAATAAATGGCTCAAATCATCATAAAAGAAACTGTAGAAAAAAAAGACTGGGAAGATTTTATTAAAAAACATAAAGAAGCTAACTTTTTACATTCTTGGTATTGGGGTAGGTTTCATAAAAATCTCGGAAAGACTATAAAAAGAACAGGGTTTTACAAAAACGGGCAATTAATTGGAGTCGTATTGTCCATTGTTGAAGATGCAAAAAGAGGCAAGTATTTAACAGTACCCGGTGGACCGATTATAGATTGGAAAAATTCTTCACTCATCAAAGCTTTTGCTACCGAAATAAAAAGAACCGCAATGCTAAACGACTGCGCTTTCGTAAGAGTTAGACCGCAACTTTTATCAGATGGCTTTTCAAAAAATATTTTCAAGAAAAATGGTTTTATTAACGCACCAATGCACCTTCATGCAGAATTGACAAATCAGCTTGATATAGCAAAACCAGAAGAAGAGCTTTTGAAAAACATGAGGAAAACAACCCGACACGAAATTAAGAAAGCTCAGTCTATTAAAACAGAACTACTTGAGTCGCAAGACCCAAAAGAGATAAAAAAATTTTACGATTTGCAAATTCAAACCTCAAAAAGACAAAAATTTGTTCCATTTTCCTATGAATATCTTTATGAACAATTTAGAGGTTTTGCAGAAAATAATATGGCTATTTTATACAAAGCAAGAATAAAGAATAAACTTCTTGCGCAGGCGTTTGTAATTTTTTACGGAACCGAGGCAGTTTATCACTATGGCGCATCAACGGATGAGGGACGTAAATACCCCGGAGCCTATCTTATCCAATGGAGAGCAATTTTGGAGGCTAAAAAACGCGGCATGACCCGCTACAATTTCTGGGGAGTATCACCAGCTGATAAACCCAAACACAGATTTCACGGACTTTCTCTTTTTAAACGCGGCTTCGGAGGAGAAGACTTAGAATATTTGCACGCCCAAGATTTTATTATAAATTATCCTAAATATCTTATAAATTACGCCGTTGAAGTAGTTAGAAAAATAAAGAGAAATGCCTAGATCCTAGCCTTTCGTGCTCCGACCCCTGGGGTCGGAAGCTAAAAATTTATAGGAATGGATCTTTTATTAATACCTTTTCATTTTCTTCAAGTTCGTATTCCACGAAGCTTTTGTAGTCTTTTGAAGGATTATTTTTGGCAAAATAATTTAAAATAAAAGCTGGATCAACTAATTTATCTTTCATACCTTTAACATACTGGGGGTAGCTCGACCATTCATAGTTCGCAAGCTCAACCCCTGGGGTCGAAGGAAGAATTTCTATAGGATTGCGGTGGATATAACGCGACAGATGTAATAAATATTCGTCAGTTTCAATTAGCTTAGCTCGAAAACGACTCTGAAAAAGACTGCCTACTTGCTCGTATTTTATATTAAAATACTTAGCATGGCTTGTGCCCAGTCTCAGCATAAAAGATGTTATCGGAATATCTGTGTTTTGCTTAAGAAGAAAATGAAAATGATTTGGTATAAGACAGTAGCACATGATAGTAACACCGAATTTGCTTTTATATTTAAGTGTTTTTTCCAGAAACCTTTTATAATCTCTTCTTGCAAGAAATACGCTCTGCTTTCTATTCCCTCTGTTATACACATGATAATAAGACCCTTTTTGAAAATAGCGGGGTGGAGTTGCCATTTATATATAGTAAATTATAAACTTTCGTGCGTCAACCCCAGGGGTCGAGCTTCGAATAATCTAAGCAAATACTTGAGGTTTTTGCTCTTTAAATCCGCTTCGGTTTTTTGTATAATTAATGTATGGCGATATTAAAATCTTCAACTTCAAGAAGGACAGCTTCTGATTATTCTGCAAAAACAATTCAAGTTTTAGAAGGCTTGGAGCCGGTCAGAAAGAGACCCGGAATGTATATTGGCTCAACCGACATAGGGGGTCTTCACGAAACCCTTAGGGAAATTATAGACAATGCAGTTGATGAGGCGCTGGCTGGCTTTGCAAAAAATATTTGGATAAGTCTTAATCCAGACAATAGCGCAACTGTTATAGATGACGGGCGGGGAATTCCAGTTGACATAATGCCCCAGTACAAAAAATCAGCACTTGAGATTGTTATGACCAAACTTCATGCAGGAGGAAAATTCGGAGGATCAGCATATAAAATTTCGGGTGGCCTTCATGGCGTTGGCTCATCCGTTGTAAATGCGCTGTCTGAGTGGATGCAAGTTGAGGTAAAAAGAAACGGGAAAATCTTCAGACAAGAGTATCAAAGGGGAGTACCCAAAACTAAAGTTTTAGAAGTTAAAAAATCAAATGGCCCTTTTCCCAATGTAAGTTTGGGTCTTAAAACTGGAACTATCGTTACATTTTTACCAGATAGAAAGGTCTTTTTAACTTTAGAATTCGATTTTGATGTTATAAAAAGGGCAATAAGAGAAAGAGCCTATCTTGTTCCAAGTCTTTATTTTCACCTTTTTGACTTAAGAGGAGAAAAACGGGAACTCCATTATTATTTTGAGGGCGGCATCACATCTCTTGTTTCAAAATTAAATGACAATAAAGAACCTCTTCATAAGCCAATCTTTATTAAGAAACAGGAAAAGGATGTGGAGATAGAAGTAGCTCTTCAGTATAACAACGGCTATTCGGAAAATGTAGAAAGTTATGTAAATGTAATAAATACGGTAAACGGCGGAACGCACTTAACAGGCTTTAGAATGGCATTAACTCGCGCAATAAATGACTATGGTAAAAAAATCGGAAGCTTCAAAAACGATGAGGATTCAATTACAGGAGACGATACGAGAGAAGGTTTAACCGCAGTTGTTTTTGTAAAAATGCCTCAGGATAAGATTCAGTTTGAAGGGCAAACCAAGGGAAAGTTGGGAAATGCCGAGATTCAACCCTTAGTACAAACAATTGTAAAAGAAGGGCTCTCAACTTATTTTGAGGAAAACCCTGGGGAGGGACGAAGAATTCTGGAAAAAGTCTATTTAGCCGCCAAGGCGAGACTCGCGGCAAAAGCTGCCAAAGAAGCAATTCTTAGAAAGGGGGCTCTTGAAGGATCATCCCTGCCCGGAAAACTTGCAGACTGCCAGGAAAAAGATCCGGCAATTTCAGAATTATATATAGTTGAGGGAGATTCTGCTGGTGGTTCGGCAAAGCAGGGAAGAGACAGAAAATTTCAGGCAATTCTTCCAATTGGAGGAAAAATATTAAATACCGAAAGAGCGCGGCTTGATAAGATAATTGAACACGAAGAGCTTAAAAATTTAATTATTGCTTTGGGAATGGGAATCGGAGAAAGCGTTAGGTTTGATAAGTTAAGATACCATCGAATTATTGTAATGACCGATGCAGATGTGGACGGAGAACATATAGAAACGCTTATTCTAACTTTTTTTTACAGACACTTACCGGAAGTTTTAAAAGAAGGATTTTTATATATTGCCCAGCCTCCACTTTACAAAATTCAAATTGGTAAGGAAATTTTGTATGCCTACTCTGATGAAGATAAGGAGAGAATTATTAATGAAAAGAGTAAGCAGTCTACGGCAAACAGACTACAGCAGAAAGGAAACGCAGAAGCTGTAGTCGGAAAGCGGACAGCTGTGAGCATCCAGCGATACAAAGGTTTGGGAGAGATGAACCCGGAGCAACTTTGGGAAACAACAATGAATCCGCAGAACAGAATTTTAAAACAGGTTACGATTGATGATGCCGAAGAAGCAGATGCGGTATTTACAATGCTTATGGGAGACGAAGTCCCGCCACGAAAACATTTTATACAATCTAATGCAAAGATGGCGACATTAGATATTTAATATTTTGATAATTCCTAGGGTGTCAAGGGAAACCCACCCCTGGGGTGTCAAGGTGGGGGTGTCAAGATGCCAAGGCAAGCAACTCTC
Organism: Candidatus Levybacteria bacterium RIFCSPLOWO2_01_FULL_38_21; assembly: GCA_001782475.1. Lineage (GTDB taxonomy): Bacteria > Patescibacteriota > Microgenomatia > Levybacterales > UBA12049 > 2-01-FULL-38-21. Next base: position 7,649 of record MFOT01000024.1, read on the forward strand.
GATTTATGATTTAAGATTTATGATTTCAAATGGTCAATAGCAAATTGTCAATTGTAAATAGTTAAAGTATGGATATTAAAAAATTATCAATTGGGAAAAATCCGCCGGAGGAAATAAATGTTTTTATAGAAATCCCGGCAGGAGTTTCGGTAAAGTATGAGATTGACAAAGATTCGGGAATTATTTTTGTGGACAGATTTCTTTATACCGAAATGGAATATCCTTTTAATTACGGATTTATACCAAATACATTAGCAGATGATGGAGATCCTGTAGATGTTTTGGTTTTATCAAGTAAGCCCGTCGTCCCGGGCGTAGTAATTCCCTCAAGACCGATAGGAATGCTTGAGATGGAAGATGAAGCGGGTATTGATAATAAAGTGATTGCTGTTCCGATGGGAAAGATTGACCTAAGATTTAAAGACTACAACGACGTATTAGATATTCCAAAAGACATAAAAGAAAAAATTAAATATTTTTTTGAAAATTACAAAAAAACCGAGCCGGGAAAGTGGGTAAAGATAAGAGATTGGAGGGGGAAAAAAGAGGCGCTCGGGGAAATAAGAAAAAGCATCAAATAATTTCTAATTGACCTAATTAACCTAATTTCTAAATTTAGGACTTGGTGCTTGGGATTTGTTTAGAAATTAGAAATTAAAAATTAGAAATTTTTATTTTATGGCAGATATTGGAAAAATTAAGAAAACAGAAATAACTAAAGAGATGAAAAGCGCGTATTTGGATTACGCAATGTCTGTTATTGTCCAACGCGCGCTCCCCGATGTTCGCGACGGCTTAAAACCAGTACACCGAAGGATCCTCTATGCAATGCATGAGATGGGCCTAACCCACAGTGCAAAATATTCAAAGAGTGCCAAGATTGTCGGAGAAGTTATGGGGAAATATCATCCTCACGGAGACATGCCGATTTATGATGCACTGGTAAGACTTGCTCAGGATTTTTCTCTTCGGTATCCGCTTATAGACGGACAGGGAAATTTCGGTTCGATGGACGGAGATCCACCAGCTGCGATGAGGTATACCGAAGCAAGACTCGCCGCAGTTACCTCGGAAATGCTTTTTGATCTCGATAAAGAAACTGTTAATTACATTGAAAATTTTGATGCAACCTTAAAGGAACCGGTATTTTTACCGGCAAAACTTCCCAATCTTCTTCTTATGGGTTCTGAGGGAATTGCAGTCGGAATGGCAACAAAAATTCCTCCTCACAATCTTTCAGAGGTAATTGACGCAATCATTTTTACAATCGAAAAAACAAAGTTTGAAAAACACCTGCCTGCCGGCAAGGCAGGAGATAAGGAAGAAATTCCAAACCTTTCATCGAACACAACCGTTGATGAGCTTTTGGAATTTATAAAAGGTCCGGATTTCCCAACTGCGGGAGCTATATATGATACAAACGAAATAAAAAATGTTTATACAACAGGACGGGGAAGAATTTTAATTAGAGGAAAGGCAGAGATTGAGGACATAGGGCAGGGCAAATCGGCAATAATCGTTACAGAACTTCCTTATCAGGTAAATAAGGCACTTTTGGTTGCCCGGATTGCAGAACTTGCAAAAGGCAAGAAGATTGAAGGGATATCGGATCTTCGGGATGAATCGGACCGGCATGGGACAAGAATTGTTATTGAGCTAAAAAGAGACTCAGCGCCTCGAAAAGTTTTAAATAATCTGTTTAAACACACAAATCTTCAGACTGTTTTTTCTGCTAACGTTGTTGCGCTTGTTAACGGAACACCTCAAACCCTAAATCTTAAAACTATTATTGAGGAATATTTAAAACATAGATATTTGGTTGTAAAAAAGAGATCCGAATTTGAACTTCGCGCGGCCCGGGCAAGACTCCATATCTTAGAAGGTCTAAAAATTGCAGTGGATAATATTGATGCTGTTATTAGAACAATTAGAGAATCTAAAGATCAGGAAGATGCAAAACAAAACTTAATTAAGAAATTCAAGCTGACCGAAATTCAGGCAACTGCAATCCTGGATATGCAGCTGCGTAGACTTGCCGCACTTGAAAGACAGAAGATTGAGGATGAATACATAATGGTTAAAGAAACAATCGCATATTTGGAGAATCTGTTGGGAAGTCCGCAGAAAATTTTAAAAGTCGTAAAAGATGAACTTGTAAAGCTTAAAGAAAAATACCAGGATCCAAGACGCACAAAGGTTTTCAAAAGCAAAGTAGGCGAGTTTTCCGATGAGGATTTAATTACAAACGAACCGACTGTTATAACTTTAACCGAAACAGGCTACATAAAAAGACAGAGTATGCTTTCTTTTAAAACCCAGCATAGAGGCGGCAAGGGAATTAAAGGAATGACAACAAAAGAAGAGGATAGCATTGCTCACATTCGATACGCACAAACCCACGATAACCTTTTGTACTTTACGAATAGAGGAAAAGTTTATCAGCTTAGAGCCTATGATATTAATGAATCAGCCCGAACGAGCAAAGGTACGGCAATAGTTAATTTACTAAATATCGAACAGGGAGAAAAAGTGGAGTCATTTATAAATTACGGAAAAGAGGATAAAAGTGAATATGTTTTCTTAACAACCCGGAAAGGAATTGTTAACAAGTCAAGGATATCGGATTTTGAAAATATAAGAAGGAACGGAATTATCGCAATTAAACTTGAGCAGGGTGATGAACTCGTCTGGAGTGAGTTAACAAACGGAGAGAACGATATCATTTTAGCAACCAAAAACGGCAAAGCAATTAGATTTTCCGAAAAGGGAGCAAGACCTACGGGAAGGGCAACAAGAGGAGTTAGGGGAATAAGGCTTGACGGAGATGATATTGTAATTGGTATGGATGTTATAAATAAAGAAGGAAAAGACGATCTTCTAACAATTATGGAAAACGGTCTTGGCAAAAAAACCGCGTGCAAGCTCTTTAGGGGACAGAGCAGGGGAGGAAAAGGTGTTAAGGTTGCAAAAGTAACATCAAAAACAGGAAGAGTAGCTTTTGCTCAAGTTATTCCGACAAATTGTGAAGAAATTATCATTACTTCCAAAAAGGGTCAGGTTGTAAAACTAGAGCTTTCCGGAGTTCCAAGACTCGCCCGAAATACCCAAGGAGTTATCTTAATGAGATATTCAAATCCAAACGACCACGTCGCATCCGCCACTTTTATTGGAAAGGACTAAATGAGAATTGACGGGCGAGGGATAGCACAGGATATTTTCAGTGATTTAAAAATAAGAGTTGGAAAACTCAAAAAAAAGGGGATTACTCCGCATCTTCATATAATAACTCTTACAACTGATTCAGCATCGCAAGCTTATGTCGGGCAGAAAAAACTAAAAGGAGAGGAAATCGGCGCAAAGATTACGGTTGAGAACCTGGATTCGAGTATATCTACCAAGCAGCTTCTTAAAAAAATTGAAAAATTGAATAAAGATCCGTTGGTGCATGGAATAATAATTCAACGGCCCCTTACAGCGCAAATTAATGAACAGAAAATCGCCGAATCAATAAATCCAAAAAAGGACGTCGATGGATTCCACCCTAATTCAAAATTTTCACCACCTGTTGGAGAAGCAGTTTTAAGAATTTTGGAAGAGATTCACTCTTTAACCTCAGAGGTTGACGTACGAGAACCTCTGAGGTTTACTGGTTGGCTCCGCTCAAAAAAAATATCAGTTATTGGGAGGGGAGTAACCGCAGGAACTCCAATTATTAAAACTTTGGTGAGAATAGGGGTTCAACCCCTAATCGTGGCGAGTCAAACACAAAACAGAGCTGAAATTTTGAAAAATTCCGATATTATAATTTGCACAGTAGGAAAACCTAATATCCTAGCAAAATCAGATATTAAAAAAGGTGCAATACTTGTCGGAGTAGGAATGTATAGGGGAAAGGACAGCAAGCTTCACAGCGATTACGAAGAAGATGATATAAAAGATATTGCCTCTTTCTACACTCCGACTCCCGGCGGAGTCGGCCCCGTAAACGTCGCAATGCTTCTTAAAAATCTGCTAAAAGCCGCCGAAAATCAATTTCTTTCGAAATAGTCAACTATTGCATCTTTTATCTCCTGAGACGATCTGCTGTTGTCCATAATTTTCCCTGTCAATAAAAAGAATGGAATATTATATGCGCGTGACATCTGGGCAATTACTCGGGGACCAACAACAGGAACAGGGCCTTCTCCTGTAAATCCATGATCCGCAAGCCATTTTCTTAAGATTTCTTTATCAAAACTTTCAGGAGTTTCTCCGTTTCGAAATCTTTTCTGATATGAGTCAGCCTTCCAAATTCTTGAAGAATCAGATGTATGAAGTTCGTCAATAACCATTAATTCTCCGTTTTCATCTATTCCAAATTCATACTTTGTATCTACGAGTATAAGACCGCTTTCGCTAAAAACCCTAGATCCTTTTTCAAACAGTCTTCTGCTTGCATCTTTTACTTTTTCCCAAGTTCCAAGACCTCCAATCTTATCTGCAAGCTCCCGCGCTGCATATTCAGTAAGTTCTAAATCATGTCCTTCATCTGCTTTTGTAGAAGGAGTAAGAATTGGTCCCATTGGAAATCTTTGGTTTGCCAAAAGACCATCTGGAAAATCTATTCCGTGTATCCTTCTTCTCCCTTTATCCACATAATTATGGTACACAGATGTTGACGTTGCGCTTTTTGCCATATACTCTCTCCAAACCACCTCAACTGGGATAACCTGAGCTGCTTGTCTTGCAATTAAAATATTTTGATGGACGTCGATCACGTGATTCGGAATAATGTCTTGGGTTTTCTTAAACCACCAAGCAGATGTTGCATTCAAAACTATTCCTTTTAAGGGAATGGTGCAAATAAGGCGATCAAAGGCAGATTGGCGGTCTGTAGTCACCATTATTCTAACTCCGTTTCTTACCCAAATATCTCTAACTTTACCCGAAGTTTTGGGACCAAACTCGGGAGGAAGATTCACCTCAAGCAAACCTTGGCGAAAGTTTTCCTCCGGAGCATCTTCAATATATGATGGTTGTCTTTTATCTTCGGCTGGCATAATTTCTCGGATTATACCACAAAGTTTTCTATTGACACATCTTTTATTTGCAACCCTAGCCCCTGGAGTTGAAAGCAGAATAAATCCACAGAGAGTATCTATTGATTTCTCTGATTTTCTGAAAATTTGTTATAATACACCGCAGATGACATTAGAAACAGAGCAAGGAATTAAAACAGGAGGAATTTTTTTTGAAAACCCGTTAAGAGAAGACGTACATGGAGCTACGGTAACAATAGTTGTCAGTAAGAGAAGACTTAAGGAGATTCAATCGAGAATGGGCTCCGCCTTTATAGGTAAGGGAGGATCCGTCGAAGATTATAAAAGACTTCTACAGATGGGAAATAATTTGGCGAATATTTTAATGCCTGGTCATGTAAATTATGTTCTGCAAGAAGTTTTAACTCTAAGACAATACCAAAGAGCCTTAAGAGCAAATCAGGAAGGAAAAATTCTTAAGTTTTCTAGAGCTAGAAGATAAACATCATTAAACTCCGTCGCTTCTTGTATTTTAGCTATTGACGAGAATTTCAGTTTCTGTTAAAGTTAACCCCCAGAACTAAAAAGTTCTGGGTTTTTTATGGAGGAAAAAGAAGGACAACCCATAAGGCTTGAGGGATCTGATGCATGCGGATTAGAGGGAGTAAGGGAAAGACCAATGGACTGTCCAAATAATCCCTGGCGCCATCCAGAGAATCACCGACCAGGGATATGTAGACAGTGTCCGGGAAATTCAGAAATATGGAAAGTTGCAAAAGGGCCATTACCCCCTATACATATACAAACCAAGCAAGGCGAACAAATAATTCTTCCAAAACCTAAAACTTGACTCCAAACGTCCTATAGTTTATACTAATCGGCCATGATTAATCCAGAAGGTGACCATCCTTTTAATGCTATAGAGCAGAGAGTTGAACCTGCGCCGAATTTTGCAGTACTTACACCTTTTGAATTTTTAGCAGACTTTAGAATGGAAGCACGAAAAGCAAAGCACAGGGTATGGGGGCAGGCACTAGACATGCAGACAGGTCATCCCGGAGGAGCTTTTTTTCATATTTTTGAAGAAGCAACTAAAAGAGGTCTTGACGCAAGACTTAATATAGACTGGTTCTCAAGACTTGTCTCTGAGCCGGGAATAAATTCAACAATAACAATTAAATCAGCAATTGGAAAAGGGAAGTATCATAGATTTTTTAAAGACCACAACCAAAAAACTTATAGAAGACTTGCTAGAGCTGGGGTAAAAGTAAGCTTCTTAAATCCGCCCGATGTCTTACAAAGGGTTTTTCCGTTTTTCGGCCGAAATCATATAAAGATTTATATTATTGATAATATTGCGTATCTTGGAGGGATAAATATCGACGATTCATCTTTTAAAAGCGTAGACTTTGTTGTCAAAATTTCGGATCCAGAAATAGTAGAAACTCTTACCGAACAGTTCGTATCGGAAAATCAAGAAAAAGAAGATCAGCAAATAGATTTAGAAAATGGGACAGTTTTTGTCGATGGAGGAAAAGCCGGTCAGTCAATTATTTTGGATGCCGCTATCTATATGATAGATATAGCAAAAAAAGGAGTGAGAAATATTTCCTCTTTCACGCCCGATGGGCCTTTTCTTAATGCACTGAGAAAAGCTCACGAAAGGGGAGTAAACGTAGAGGTTCTAAAACCAACAGGAACGAGGGGAGTTTATGCATTACTTGATTTTAAAAACAAATTGTTTATGACTGTAAATAGAAAAAGGGTTCCTTTTACACTAACAGAGGAGCCTGTCCATGCCAAACTTTTGATCGTAGACGATGAAGCAGTCTTATTTGGATCTCATAATTTAATGCAGTCAGGGGTTAACGCGGGAACGCGAGAAATTGCATTATTTTCAACAAATCCTCAGCTTGTCCAAAATTTAGTATCTTTTTATACAAAAATTAGAAGCCAAGCAGTAAAAAGATAGCCTTCACTTATTTCCAGAATAGAAGATTCCATACAAAACTTTTAATTGTTGATGATAAAATCGCCATACTTGACACATAAACTAAGATCTTGATCGACCTCGCAGGTCGGTTTAAATTATTACTTTTCTTGCTTGACTAAAAACAGCAATTTCTTTTATGATAGGATTGTGAAATCTGCTGCTGCCCCTCCCCAAAAAAAAACAAAAAACTCAGGAGGGTTTACCTTAGTTGAGCTTCTCATTGTAATTGGTGTCATTGGTGTTTTAGCTGCAGGAATACTTATACTCATAAGTCCCCTTGGACAGCTTCAAAAAGCCCGGGATGCGCAAAGAAAAACAGAGATTGCCCAATTAGCAAGAGCACTGCAAACTTATTATACGATCACAGGAAGCTATCCAACGTCATTAGCTGACTTAGTTACCAGCGGTGACATTAAAAAACTTCCGACACCGCCCAATCCAGACAGTGGTACAGCTGGCTACAACTATGGATATACCCCAGGCGGTTGTTCACCAGGTGGCAACCCCTGTGTTGATGCTGTAATTTTTGAGACTTTAGAGGCTCCTAATAATCCCGCAACGGACCAGTGGTGTTTTAGAACTTCTCAAGGTACAGCCACAGAACTAGCAAGCTGTGTTTTTTAGAAAGTCTCCCCCCTTGATATGACCCAAGATTTGTCGATCCGGCAAGACCTACTTGGGACTATACTGTCTGGTCATCGGAGACGTTTCGAAAGGGTGGTAAATTATTACTTATTCCCTGAGTGGTATTCCCTGAGTGGAATGCCTTATGGACCTTGTCCTTCGACGAGCTCAGGATAAACTCCGTTTTATTTGTTGCCACTGTGAAAGGCTTCGTGGACTTCCCGGAGCTGGCGATTGGTAATATGGGTATAAATTTGTGTTGTTGAAATATTTTTATGTCCTAGCATTTCCTGAACCGACCGAAGATCCGCTCCGTTTGTAAGAAGATCTGTTGCAAAAGAATGTCGAAGTGTATGAACTGTTGCATCAACCGGAAGACGAGCAGCTTTTACATATTTTTTTACAATTCGCTCAATACTTCTTGCCGTAAGTCTCATTTTTTCTCCTCGACCTTCCGGAATTTCTTTTCCCGAATACCGAATAAATAACGGATTATAGATATCTTCCCTTGTGTCCAAATATTGCTTAAGCCAGGCAGCTGCTCTATCGGAAATAAAAACAAGGCGAGCTCTCCCTCCTTTTCCTATTACCCCAAACTCGCGCCTTTCTAAATTTATCTTATCCCGGTTTAGAGAAACAAGCTCCGAAACCCTAAGACCTGTTGAAAAAAGAAGCTCAAGAATTGCCCGGTCTCGTTTGCCCTGTGGTTTTGACGTATCTATAGATATAACAAGTCTGTCTATCTGGTCCCGGTCCAAAAACTTTAAGCTTCTGCTTTCTGTTTTGGGAAGATCTATCTTGGATGGCTCAAGAGTTTTAATATCGTTTTTAATAAGAAATCTCAAAAATGATCTAAGAGCAATAACATAGTAGTTTTGGGTAACTCTTTTTAAAGTAAGTCCTTTATCATCAACGCGATTAGATAGGTAAACTCTATATTTTCTAACTATTGATAAGTCTAGATCTTTTATTGTCTTTCCCGGAAGAGTAGAGGATAGCCACCGGTTAAAAATATCAAGATAATGCCTGTAATCTCGAATCGTCAGTTTTGAACAGTTCTTCTCGATTTCCAAATATTCTAAAAACTCGTCAATCAACTCGGGCAGCTCTTTCATAAAAATATTGTACGACAGGAAACATCTCTTGTCAAACCCAGAGGTTGACATATAAGGCAAAAAAACTAATACTTAATATATCATGCAAAAATCTCTGGGTCTTATCCCGGCCGATTTTATTAAAACCCTCAAGACAGAACCTAAGCTAGACTATGAAAAAGAATATAAAGATTGCCTTGATTACATAGAATCTTACTGGAGTAAAATCATTCACAAGCCCGCAAGAGAAAAAATTCGCAATAACTTTCTTAATATTCCTTACCACTTTGTAACCCCCAATGATAAAAAGTTTTACTATATTTTCTACTGGGATACATTTTTTATCTTCCGAGGCCTTATGGGAACCAAAAGAGAATGGGTGATGAGAGAAATGGTTGAAAACTTTGCCTACTTTTTTGAAAAGTATGGAATAATACCAAACTTCAGCTCCCATGCTTCTGTTGGCCGTTCCCAGCCCCCTTTTCTAACCTCAATGATTCTTGATGCATACAAAACTTTCAATAACGGCAATCGTGCCAGATCAACCCTGTCTATCCTTGCGAGTTTTATATTAGAGCCTCACAAAACTTTTGGCCATCTTGGGTGGCTTTCGGAAAAAATGGAAACAGCCAAAAAAGAATACAACTATGTATGGAATAATTCAGAACATTACAATCATTATGTAGAAAAGTACAAGCTTAACAGATATGGAGATCGGGATATTGGCTATGCTCACTCCTCAGAACTTGAATCCGGATGGGATTTTACTTCAAGATTTTACGGAAGATGCAATGAATTTTTGCCAATTTGTCTCAACAGCTATCTTTATAAATATGAAAAAGATTTCGAGCTTTCGGCAATAATTCTTGAGGACAAGAAAGAAGCAGATTTTTGGGAAAAACAATCAGAAAAAAGAAAAAATGCAATGAATAGGCTGATGTGGAATGAGGAAAAAGGATTTTTCTTCGATTACGGATATGTTCATAAAAGACAAAGTGATTTTCTGTCTCTTGCCGGTTTTGTTCCTCTCTGGGCAGGAATCGCAACTAAGGATCAGGCACGGAAAATGATTTACAAGCTTTCATATTTTGAAACAAAATACGGACTTACGATTACTGCAAGGCAATCTCTTGCGCCCAAAATCGACATATCAAAACTTCCCCCAAGATTTCGTCCGGTAATAGAAGAACTTATAAAACCCAAGCAATGGGATTATCCAAATATTTGGCCGCCTCTTGAATATCTTACAGTTATTGGCCTTCTTCGATACGGGTTTGTCGAAGACGGAAGAAGAATTATGGAGAAATCCTTAGAAGCTCATACCCGAATATTCAGAAAATACGGAACTTTTTATGAAAGGATAAACGGAATAAAGGGGACCAGAGCATTAAATAACGGCGGGTATAATCTTCAATCCGGCTTTGGATGGACTAATGCAATTTTTTATAGATATACAAAAATCCTGCAAAAATTGGAAAAAGGAATTGATATTTATGGATTTTCAAAAGAGGAAGATCCGCCATACGATTTAAACATCCTTCATTGACAAGAGCATTTAGGACTGATAGTATCAAGATATGGAGGGACAAGGACGAGAAGATGTTTCTCAGTTTAGAAAAAACAGGTCTTTAAAACCATCCTTTCTTTCAAAAGCAAGGAATCTACTGGCGGGTTTAGGAATTGTAGCAGGAAGTGGAGCAGTAATAGAAGCAACTGCGCATCCTATTGAATCTTTAACCGACACAACTAAAACAGCAGTTGTTGACGTGGCCGAAGGCATTAAAAAAACAGGAGAAAGTCTTGTAAGTTTTTATAATGAGAGTGCGGAAGTTCGAAAATTTAATGAAGAAACTGCCGGAAAACTTAATGGATCAATTCCGCTTGAAGAAGGAGAGCAAATATTTGAGCAGGTAAAAGTTGTTCCTGCGGGAGCAAATTTTGAAGAACTGCGAAAAATGCAACAAGAGGGAACACTTGTAAATGTTAGAAATTATCCCGGAACAAATACGCCAAGCGGGCAATTATCGCGAATAATCGGGAAACTTCCTCAAGAAACAATAATTGAGCATGCAATTCTAGTACAAGGATTAAGGCCTCATCCGACAACCTCGGATAACTCCGGTATGAACGAGTGGATAGGTTTTGTTTATAAAAAAACAGACGCTGATCCTAATGAGCCGGGCGAAATTGGGTATATCTATCGTATTTTTGGAGAACCACAAAGCGCAGTAGAAAGCCCACCAGCTCCCATTACTCCAAACGAATAATTTTTATTTATTTTTGACCACACCCTCTCCTTAAGTCTTTTTAAACCTAACCAGATTTCTTCCTTTAAGATTCACAAAAGCAAGTCCTCTCAAAACCCTATCAAATTGAACATAAGGAAGAAAAAACTCATATAATTGAACTCTGTGACCGAATTTTCTTCCGATGGAGTTTCCTTCTGGACTTATCATTTTCCCTGAATTAATTATTGCAAAAACCAAAGATTGCCAAACTAACGTTAGTGGAATTGTTACTTCATTAATCGCGCCGAATGCCGCTTCTCCTGAAAACATGAAGGCATATGGACCCAAAGACATAATGATTCTTCTTCTTAATAGCGGATCTTTTACTGTCGTTAATTTTTCTCTTAGTATTACTTCGCCCAGAGCTTGTCTTAATTGTTGATTAAATCTTGCGACAAATCTTTTACCCAATGGTTTTTCACTTTCTTGTCTTGAAAGTTCTTCCATAATATCCTGTCCGGGGATTTCGATTCGCCAGCCTTCGGGAACTGATTTTACAAGAGATCGTGGGCTCTCCTCGTCCTCAATCTTTTCTCCCCAGAATAATCTTCTTCGTCCTGTAACTGAACCATCTGAATTAACTCCAGCAATTGAGCGACTTCTGTCCATTGGAAGATCCACAAGAATTAGTTTCCCCTCAATTCCTCCCATTTCCAAAAGTTTTTCTGCGTTTTTTCTATTTAATTCCATTTGTTGACCAAATGGTCCACCATATAAATTAATAAATCTTTGCTGCGGAGCCGGCTTGCTTAGGAATGACTCCCAGTCGCTTTGTCTCTTGAGGTCTTGAACTTTCTCTGGGTGATTTTCCAAACTACCTCCGGCTTTATTTTTTTCAGATCTCGGTTCTTCGCCGATTCTTGAAAATAAAACTACTTCTCCTGATGGAACAAATGGCTCAAGCTCAGTTGTATTCATTATGGACTCACGAGTTTCAGATGAATGAGTTTCGGGAAAATACGACCCAAAAGATCTTTCTAGTCTCATAGAATTGGAATTTTAGCAATTTTAATTTAAATAAGCAAGAAAATTTTATATTGAATCCTATAGTAGGGGACAGGGCGGATTTTTAGCGGGGTTTTAGACAGAGAATAAATGGCAAAAAGAAGTAGTACACAATTTACGAATTGAATAAATACCAATAAAAAATAAACAATTCAAGACCACTTCCCCCAGAGTATAAACCTGAGAGACGTCGTAAAAGTATTATTGTACGACGTAATCAATTCCCGCTTCCCAACACTGATCCTTTCATTTTTTAGGACAAGAAGCTCTTGAGGGAACAACAATAGAGAAATACACCTTCCTATCAAAGACTACTTATTACTTATTAACCACTATTGTCAATCATTTATAGCTCGCGCTCTACTTTTTCTTCCACTATTCCCTAGGGTTTCAAATCACATTGAATTTAGGTTGATTTATCAGCCTAAACATCAATTTTTAGCCTCAAAAATTAATAAAACAGCACGCAGATTTAGGCAGGGGGAAACATAAAAGGATAAGCGTTCGTATTTTTTTGTTTTTATACAATTTGTTCTAAAAATCTGCCTCAAGGAAGAACAGAATGAGGAAGACAATGAGCTATCCCTGCGGCTGTGAAAAGTAAGCTGAATAACTGTGAAAACTAAAAAGTTATCCACATAAACTATCCTATAATTTTTAAATTACTATATCAAACTATCTCACCTAGCTCGGAAGTTGTAAGAATTGTAAGAAGCGGAATCGATATATCCTCCCCTGTCCCCTTGTGCTACTGCCGGGTTTATCCGCTCCACGAAGTAAATAATAATAAAGTTATAAGTACAATACTCGAAACCCAAATATATTCCCACATAACACTCTTAAATAATCTTTTCTCAAGCCAGACCTGATAAAGACCAACAATGGTATAAAATACGCCGGTTAGAAAAATCGCAAGAACCGTAGGGGTGCTTGGCCAAAACCAGAGTATACTTGCTGTCTCCAAAAGCAAAAGGGCTAAGATCAGTGGCCAATAAATATTTTGGAATAAATTTTTCTCAAGCGTATATGTCCAAATAGAGTGGACTATAAGAGGGAAAGAAAAAAGAAAAAGAAAAATTAAAAAGGGCACAAACTGAATATGAAGCGAAAAAAGAACATTAGTCAGAAAAAAATAAGAAATAAGTGTTATAACAAAGGCAACTGTTCTTGCCGATTGAAGAAGAGCTATTGTTCTAATTGAAGAAACTATAAAAATATTTTCGCTTAAAAATAAAGAATAAAGACCTACTCCGTAGAGTGCTGTAGTAAATATTCTTGTTAGATATCTTGCAGGAACCAAAAAATAAAAAAGTCCGAAAGAAAGACTAAAAAAGAAGGGCAAAATAAAAATCTGAGGAGATGAATTTTCCTTTAAATCATAATAGAGAGATAAAAAAAGAAGCAAACCTGTTAAAAAGGCCATCGTAAAAATCATAAAAATTCCCGATTTTCCCAGTAAATGCTCCGCAACAAAAAGACCAATGGATAATATTACAACTGAAAATATAAATCTCTCTCTTTTATTAAGAGATACTAGAACCTTTACTGCTCCCCTGCCCTTTCTTGCGAGTCTAGATCTCCTATTAAAAATCATAATTGTCTAAGATTAGAGTAAACATTTTGTACATCATCTAAATTATTGATTGAATCTAAGAAATTGTCTATTTTGCTCAGTTGATCCGGGTCTTTAATATCTATAGTAACAGTGGGTTTTCTAAAAAGTCCTGCATCTACTATTTTAAAACCGGACTCAATCAGCTTATCCCTCATTTTAGACAGTTCTTGGGTTTTTGTAAAAATAACGATGTTATCATCCTCCTCATCCACATCCTCTGCCCCATTCTCAACTGCAACAGAAAATATTTCATCAAAAGATCTTCCGTTTTTTCCAACAGTAATTTTTCCCAATTTACTAAATTGATAAGAAACCGAGCCGGGCTGTCCAAGACTTGCTCCCCATTTATTAAAAATGTTTCTTATGTTAGCTGTTGTTCTCTGGGGATTGTCTGTTGCTGCCTCAATTATTACCGAAACTCCGAAGGGCGCAAAACCTTCGTAAATAACTTCCTCTATATCCCCTGCTTTCTTTTTAGCGGCTCTTTGAATTGCTCTTTCTATGTTTTCCTTGGGCATATTGTAAGCTCGTGCGCTGTCTATTGCCAAACGAAGTCTGAAATTCTGATTTGGATCTGTTACTCCCCCGCCGTTCTTTACCGCAATTATTATTGCATTGGCAAGTTTTGTAAAAGTTAATCCCCTTTTAATATCGGCTTTTTCTTTTTGTCTTTTTATTTGAGACCACTTAGAGTGTCCGCTCATAAACTAGTAGCTAGTATTATAGTGTTTGTGCCTTGACATTTGCAACAAAGAATAGTAAAATTTTCGACATCATTTTTATAATTTTTCATGACTTCGTTTAAAGACCAAGCCATCCAAACCGCACTAACAGGAGACTGGGAAAAAGCAATTTCTATAAACAAATTACTAATAAAAGAAAATCCAACAGACATTGATGCCTTAAATCGCCTTGCTTTTGCATTTAGTATTCTAGGACGCACAAAGGATGCAGTAAGCACTTATCAAAAGGTTCTTAAAATAGATTCGCTAAATCCGCTGGCATTGCAAAACCTGAAAAGAATTGGAGACTTAAAGACAATAAAAAATAACAACAGGAAGAATTCTGCCACGTCCTTAATGTATGTAAACAACATGTTTATCGAGGAACAGGGAAAAACAAAAATAGTCGAGCTTGTCAATGTTGCCCAGCCATCTTTGATTAATGCTCTTCGATCAGGTCAGGCTCTAAATCTTTCTGTCAAAAGACTTAAAATATTTGTCTTATCAGAGGGCAAGCAATATATCGGCGTTCTTCCGGATAATATTGGAAAAAGACTTATTAAGTTTATAAAAGCAGGGAATCAATATAAGGCTTATGTTAAATCTGCATTAAACCATCATATTATTATTTTTATAAAGGAGGTAAAAAGAGTTTCAAGACTTAAGGATCAGCCCTCTTTTATCTCTATCTCAGAAAGAAGTCTTGAGCTAGGTAAAAAACTAGGTAAATCAATAGCAAGTATAGGGAAAGATTACGAAGAAGAATCTCCCGAAGAAGACGAAGAATGATCGGCTTTAAATATTACCCTGCCCCTTTTTAAAATCTGCGAAGCTTTTTCAATTTCACTCTTTTCTTTTAAATTTTTCAAAGATAAAAAAGACAGTAAAATCGAAATTAAAGCAATAATGATTACCGCTATGATAAACATTTTTAAAAGTTTGAAAGATTTTTATAATCTTTCCCTATGCGTATGGTAATATCTGCTAGGGTTTGGTCTTTTATTTCTGAAACACTAAGCCCCAAAAATTTGCCTAATCTTTCTAAAGTATAACTCTTTTTTCCCTTATATAAAATTAGGGATTTGTCTTCTTTTTTCTGAGAGGTAGAGACCAGAATAACATTTCCCGAAATATTTGTAATAAGGCGCGCCAATCTATTCCCTACCCCGAATTCATCTGTTGCATTCACAACCTCTATACTTAGTCTTTCATCAGAAATCTTAGGATCGGCAAATAAAAGTGAAGAAATTTTGTCTCTTTCGGCCTCGTCTAAATTTACCGAAACGCTGCGGACGGTAAAATTACCGGGATTAGCAGTTTTAGTAAATAAGAAAATCCTAAAAAGATCAAGAGGCGTAAAATTTGTTTTGATGTCCGAAAGCGCGAAAAAAATATCTGAAATAAGTGTGGGCGGGGGTTTTTTAAGATCTAGAAGGCTGTATCTTACCTCCCCATCTAGCGGGACCTCCGCAAACCTGTTAATATTTTCTATATTTCCTTCTATTTTTAAAACAGAGACAGAATGATTTTGAGGCAAAAAGGAAATTATACTGCTTTCTTTATTGTTTGTTATTAAAAAATTAAAACGGCTGTCAGAGCGGAATCTACTGTTTTTTACAATTGTAAAACCCTTTAAAATAAATGAGGTTATAATAACTCCCAAAATAAAAGCAAAAAAGTAGACTCCAATCTTGGTATTTCTACCCTGTTTTTTCTTTTTTCTTTTCATACTATTATTCTTGTTTTTTCTTTTTAGAAATAATCTTAGGAGGTGTAAATATAGAGGCGCTTAAGGAAGACTGCGAAAAATCCTTATCCAAGTTTTTCTTTTTTTTCCTTTTTTCGCCTTTATAAAATCCGCCAAATCTACCCATAAAAATTCACCACCTTGTTTAAAATACTATCAGGAATAAACTCCCCAATCAACCCCAGCCAGTAAATTTTTATTTGGCCTCTTATTCAACCTCGTAGGTTTAGTACGTGCAACCTACGAGGTTGAATTGATAGAGATCGAATTGATACTTAATTTAGTGTAGCCAGAAAATCTTCGAGTTCTTTTGGGAGATAACTTTTAAAAGACGTCATCGTATTATTTTTTGGATGGTTAAATGAGATCTTTGATGCATGAAGAAAAAGACGCGGTAAAAGTTTTCTGTCATTTCGTGCTGTTTTTCGCCCTGCGTAAAGCGGGTCTGAAAAAACCGGATGGCCAAAATATTTTAAATGCACTCTTATCTGATGCGTTCTTCCGGTTTTTGGGTAAAGCTCAAGCAAACTAAGTGATTCTTTTTGTCCGTCTGATACCTGTCTGCCGGCAGGCACGGCATAATACTTAATACTTAATACTTTATACTCGGTCACAGCTTCCCTTCCTCCTGCCACAATTCCAAATCTTTTTCTGTTATAAGAAAGTCTTCCAAGCGGAATATTTATTTCTCCTTTATCAGGAACTATTTTCCCGTGAACAAGCGCAGTATATGTCTTCTCTACTCTTCTTTCTTTAAACTGTTTTTGAAGATTTAAAAAAGAAGCAGGATTTTTTGCAATAAGTAAAATGCCCGAAGTTTCTTTGTCCAACCGATGAACTATACCTCCCCTATTTATAAATTCTAAATCTAAATTTTCGGAGGATTGCCCATTTGCGAAAGAACTGAAAGCCGTTTGGGTTTTGTTACTTTTAAGTTTTTTATTTCTAAAAAGGCTTTCGCTTAGCGAGCGGCGCGAACTTTGGTTCTTTGAAAAATCTGAGCGAGCGTCTTGAGCAACATGGGCAACCTCCGAAAAGATCCCCAACTTCTTCTCTGCCCAATCTTGTATTGTTTCTTCTTTTGCACTCTCTGATTTATTTACCGTAACACCCGAAGGCTTATCTATTACCAAAAGATCTTCATCCTCATAAATTATTTTGATTGACATAAATTATCTTGGCCGTCTTATGATTCTTATAAGTTTTTCCTGCTTTATGAAAGCGGCTGCGGATATAATCAAAATTACAAAAAGAATCGGATTTTCCGGTCTACCCAAAAACGGATTGCTTTTAAATTTATCGATGATATTTACCGCAAGTGATATTGCGGAAAATGAGATTAAAAAAAGCAGTCCCCCGCTCCCGTCTTTGAGTATTCCTTTTAAAAGATACTGATGTATGTATTTTAAAAAAACATAGAACAAAATTATATATATGAGAATTAGAAAAATTGGTTTTGCGGAAAATAAATTTTGCCTCGAAAGTAAAAAGAATCCGAAGTATCCCAAGGATAAACTGCTTAAGAGAGAAATAGAAAAAATGTCAAAAATTCTTCCGGCAGGCAGGTTCTTTGATTTCGAGATAAGAAGCAAAAAAAATAACCCTCCGGTAATTCCTCCTGTTAATAAAAGCCCTGGAAAATAAGGAAAAAGAAAAAATATTAAAGGATTCAAAAACATTTTTGTTGAATATAATGCTGCGTAAGAAAGGCGCGCAAAAAAAAGCCCAACTAAAAAAGTAGTAAATGCGAGATTAAAAATCCGCTCTATCGTTACATCTTTTCTAAGAAGAATAAGATCATCGCGGGAAAGATAATAAATAGTAAATAAGCTTAGGAAAAGTCCCAATAGCAAAAAGATGATGAAAAAATTCATATTATTCAAAAACCAGAAAAAAAATTCCTATTAAAAGCATGAGGATGCCAAAACCGGTTATGACAGTTGCAACTCCAAAAAGATCTGCAAGTCCCCCTGCTAAAACAACCGGCAAAAATGATACTGCTCCAATTAAAGCATTTAATAAGCCGTAGACTCTTCCTCTCATTGACTCGTCTGTTTCTATTTGAATGGTTGTATTTGAAGGAATAAAAACTAAGGAAATTGCAAAACCCATAATCGCAGCCATAACTACGACAATATGCAGGCTGGTAATGTTAAGAAAGAGAGGTAAAATTTTATTCAAAAACTGCACAAAACCATGAGAAGTTACCTTGCTAAGAAATGGAAATATAATAAAAGATGCACCAGCCAGTAAAAAACCGAGGCTCGAAAGCCATTTTCGATTAAATTTTTTTCCGATGCTTCCTAAAATTACAGCTCCCCCTCCCATCCCCACAGCAGCCGGAGCAATAAGAATCCAGGATAAACTCTCGAGCTGTACTTTTAAAATATTTGTTGCATAACCGGGAGCTAAAACTGCAAACATAAAAATTACAGCTTGGGCAATAGTAAGCATTGTTAGGGCATACATAACTTTTTTAGTTTTTCTTATAAAAGAGAAAATTTCTCTTGCTTCATAGGTAAGCGAGGGCGTGGTTTGAATCTTGATCTTCTTTCTTTTATTATTTTTTGAGATTGAAATTAAAGTTATAAACAAAGCGCTGATAAAAAAGAGACTTGCCAGGAAAACAAAGGTGTAGGTTTTGCCCAGAAGAAGAAGAACCGGCCCTGAAAAAATATAACCTAGAAGAGTTGTAATATAAATTCCTAGCGAAAAAACTGCATTTGCCGAAAAAAGGAGACTCTTGGGAACAAGACTTGGGATAATTGCAGATTCTGCTGGAAGGAAAAACTGTGTTGCAACAGCTATTAAAAAAGTGAATGTATAAATAAACCCAACATGAAGATTAGGCAGAAAAAAAGGTATTAAAAAAATACCTCTTAAAACATTTGTCAAAAATAAAATATTCTTCTTATTCCACCTGTCTACAAAAACCCCAGTTATTAAACTAAAAAGAACAGCCGGAATCGTAAAAGAAAGAATTATTCCAGAGACCGCAGTATTTGAGTGGGTAAGCTCAAAAATTACAAAAATCAAAACAAAATGCTGCATGTTAAAAGCAAACTGTGAAAAAAACTCGGAGATCATCATAAAAGAAAAGGGGTGAATGCGAAGAACTGAGAGCATGTCGTTTCGGGAGATTGTTTTTCTAATAAATTCCATAGTTATGCTTTTTGCGTGTATGCGCCTGTTCTTGTATCTACTGTTATTATATCGCCTGTTCTTATAAAAAGAGGAACTTTTGTCTTAATTCCGTTTTCAAGTATCGCATCTTTGAAGACATTTGTTGCACTGTTGCCTTTCGCAGAAGGTCCTGTTTCCGTAACTTTAAGGTTTACTTTTGGGGGAAGGTTTAAAGAGAGAGGTTCGTTATTATAAAAACTTAAGGAGAAGTTCTCTCCCTCTTTTAAAAATTCATGTCCTGAGAGTTTATCTAAAGAAATACCAACTTGCTCAAAATTATCAGGGTCCATAAAATAAGCCAAACCTTGCCCTGAGCTCTTGTCCTGAGTTTTACCGAAGGATGTCGAAGGGTCTTTATATAAAAACTGGATGTCTTTTTTAATAAGATTTATATCGTTAACACGGGCACCGCTTATGAAACTCTTATTTGTTGTTGCACCACTTTTTAAATCCTTTACCTTTACTTTAATATTCGCACTCCCCCTGCCCATCTTAATATGTTCGTAGGAAATGACTTGAAAAATTTGCCCCCCGTCTTCAAAAACAGTACCGGCTCTTAAATCCGTTGCGGAAATCATAATATTTAAAATAAAACAATTGCTTAGGAGGTGCAAATTTTCTTTGTTCGCATTTTGAGCTTAACACTCAAAAGTTCTCTATTTAAAAAATCTATTAATTAAAATAAAATATTGATATTTATATTAAGTATTGCGAACTGCGGAACAAGAAAATTTTGTACCAACTAAGCAATCCTTCTTACTCTAATTAGCCCTGAGCAAGGAATAACTTTTACTCCCCGCTTCTCTATCTCGTCCAAAAATATATTTGCCCCGATTGAATCCGATGCCATATGACCCGTGTTAATAAAATTTATGTGTAATTTTCTCAACTCTTGAACCACGTCTTCAGGTACATGCATCTCAATAATGGTTCCGACTCCGGCTTTTGCTAATTCAATGTAAAGTTCCTTTGATGGATTTGTCCCTCCTGTAAGCGAAACAAAAATTTTCCCGGTTCTATTTTTTTCTGACCCCGCAACAAGGCTTGGTCCTGCTTTCCCTTTAGTTGCCTCTATAAATTCTGGGATCTTATTTATTTCGTCCATTATGTCTCCCGCTGTTTCAAACTTTTTATTCCCAAGATATTTGGTCATAAACTGATGAGTTAAATTATCCCAAACAGTGTGGATGGCAAGAAGTGGAATGTCCAAAAGCTTTGCAGTATCAACCACCTGTGTATGATTTCGGGGATCTATTCGTCTTTTGACCATTGATTTTCTCTCTTCAAAAAGCGCATGAGCCACATTTGCTGGAACTCCTGCCTCCTCAAACATATCTATCTGCATATCCATTACCTCATGCAAAGAGGCAAGTGCATGCGAAGATGGATGATGAGAGACAAGAAGATCAATTCCCCCTTGTCCTGAGCCTGTCGAAGGATGCTCTTTTTGATTAAGACGATCCAAAAGGAGAACTTCTGCAACTCCTGCATCAATTCCTGCCATAAGTTTCCCGACTTTTATTTTTGGATCACCAAAGAGAATTCGGGAATCGGAATAAGGATTTTTAAAAGATTCCTTATCAAAATACTGCTTTTTCTTTTGGGGCATTTCTTCGTATTCTTTTTTGGTTCGGGCAAGAAATCGCTTTACCCCATTTTTTTCACGAGGGTCTGCCTTTATCCCCATTTCAACAGCCAAATCGTAAATTTCTTGAAGCGTCATGGTTCGAGTCTCCTCACCATGATACGCAGCGTAGTTGAATGTATCATAAAGGAAAGTATATAATATAAAAGGTCAAAATTCAAAGGTCAAAATTCAAAATTGCAATTCAAAATTAAAAACTTTTGACTTTTTACTTTAACTTCTTATTTTTGATTTTTAACTTTTGATTTAATTTCGGGCAAGTGGCGGAACGGTATACGCGGTAGTCTCAAAAACTACTAGCCGCAAGGCTGTGTGGGTTCGACTCCCTCCTTGCCCACCAGTGGTGGAATGGAGCGGACGAGCGAAGCGACGGAGCTCGCTTGCGTGACAAGCGTGGACGACACGCTGCTCTCAAAAAGCAGTGAAGGCAACTTCATGGGAGTTCGACTCTCCCCCGCGCCACAAGCTGTACTGTTTGAGAGTTCGACCTGCCTACCGGCAGGCAGGATCTCTCTCTCAGCACAAAGCCCTATAGTTTGACTTCTGACCACGAATTAGTTATACTCCAGTAAATATGCCACGCCCGATAGAGCAACAACAGTCCCCGGAAGTTCATGAATCCGATCACCTCCATTGTCACCTCGAGGGTGAAACAGCCTCGGTACCTGAAAGGTGAAATCAAAGGTGAAATCATGTCTTACTCCATTTTTGTAATCGTTTAATTTCCTGTTCAGACATAGTCGAATTTTAACTTAAAAAGTGTTCGCTATGCCCTGCAGTTTTATAGTATACCTCCATGGTATGAGAATGTGATATAATATTAAATGATGTCGGAGTATAGTCGGGAAGAATTTAAATCAAGTGATGTCCAGGATACTGTCTTGGCGGTAGAGAGATTCTTAAGACAAAACAGGGAGGCGAAAAAGATTTTAAAGGAGGCTCAAGCTAAAGGAGAGTTTGTGGAGACTCCTTACGGAAGAAAGAAACTTTTTGTTGAGACGTATGTTATTGGTAAAGTAAAAGAATGGCGGCCAAAAGATCGAGGGAGCGAACACGTGGGATGGGGCATTTATCCAATCGATCCATTACGTTCAACTGAGACAATAGTGTTTGAAGCCCCTGACGCTGTAAGTTTTGAGGACATTGATAATGTGGTTCCAGAAAAAGGCGACATCGTTTTATCAAAACGGGTTGAAGATTGGACGGGCAGAAGGGTCTCTCTCCAGATCATAAAAAGTTAAGATTCTTACTTTATAGAATAGAAACATCCAGACTAAACAACCCTTGACAAAAAATACGCCCGGAGTAGGTAGACACCCCGGGGGTGGATTTGTATTGACACCCTAGTCTCTTACTGGTCGCCTTCTCAAGCAAAAATATAATCCTTTTTCTTAGACTCCTAGTTTTACCGCGATTGCTGCAATAAGTGAAAAAAAGCAAGAAATCCACGGACAGAGCAATAGTGGCGTTTGTGAATGTATACACTATAGGTGTATAATTGAAGTATGAATGAGCAAATAGGAGGAAACTCCAAGCCATTTGCCATTGAGGGTGCGGTTGTATTACGAACGCACAGAGATATTCCGGGTCAAATTGCCCGTGAAAGAGTTATTGTTATTCCCGAGAATAGTATTGCAGATTTTGAGGCGCGCCAATTGCCAAATCTAGGCGACTTTCGTATCCGTTATAACCCGAAAGGAGAATTATTCATCCGTTCGTTTCGTGAGACAGGTATTCAGTTCAAGCTTCCAAAATCTGCCCCTACTGATCAATTAGGATTTGACCGGGTTGAGATTGTCAAAGCCCGATGGCCTAGACTTCCCGATGTTGAAACAGCAATACGTTATGCAGATCATATTGCTGAGGATTACGATAAAAAAGAGGGCAGGGAAACACGATCTATTCTAGGTATGCATAGAGTGCTACGTGATGTTTCAGAGGAACTTCAAAACCCCACCGAAACAAGAATTTCTCTTAATGAATTAGAAGAGCGAGTAATAAAAATTTTAGTACGTGAAGGGTATGACAGAGCACAAGGTCAGGATAAATTATATATAGCGCGCGAAATGGTAAAAGCAGTGCAAAGAGATAAACTTGGAAGAGAGAATCCGAGTAGGACGCGTTTGATTCTGGCAAATTTACAACCAAGGTTTACAAAGATGCTACTTGGAAACGAGCAGAAACTGAATAAATATCGCTATATCGGAGGGTATCTATATAGAGAACGTGCAAGAGAGCGTTTTGAGCTTTCAGAATTGAGCAGTGTAATTAAAAATGTAAGTAATATGGGGAAAAGAAATCTTGAGTCGCATCATTTATTGACATCTACCCGCAATAATGCATTTAGAAGAATTGACCCTAAGAAAATGCGCGTAGCACCTTATGTTCAGGTTGCGGCTGAAGCCCGATATCTAATGTATGCAAGGAACAGCGACGAAGATGTAGGAAAACTGACAATATACGTAGGGCATGATAGAGCCAGAGAGCTTAGTGCATTATCTTCGTTTTATAATCTAACTTATGATGAACGAAGGCAGAGGCTTTTGGAGATTGCGGAGTCCATTGATGCTTCTTTGGCATACGCTGATACACAATTGCTGGAGGATGTTTAAATCTACAGTAGCTCTATTTCTAACTCTACAAAATCCGACGACCTTTTGCAGTAGACAGTAGACACCCCGGACCAGACACCCCGGGGGTGGACTTCTATTGACACCCTAGGATTTTAGTACCGTTCGACATGCAGCTTCGTCACCTGAAAGATGAAATAGCCTCGCTACCTAGAGATCTTTCTGCACTTCTGCTATAACTAATCCCAACATCAAGATATTGTGAATAAAAATAACAGACCGCTTGTTGGGGTTTCGGTAATTGTTAAAAAAGATAATAAAGTTTTAATCTCCCCATCCTCTTTTTCTTCCGATAAAAAATCTTCTAAAGCAAAACTTCAATCCCTTTGATCCTTAATCCCTAAGTCTTATATCTTTATTATCCCATTCCTCCGCCTGTTCCTCCTGAACTATCTCCTTTGTTTTGATCATCACCAGGCATTTGACCCGGCATTGTCCCGCCCTGATCCGGCGAAGCAGGTCCCTCTGGTGTTGGTGTTGTTGGATCTGGCTCCGGCTGGGGCGGAGTTGGTTCGGGCCCCGGTCCCGGCATTGGCCCGGGTGTAGGCGCTCCCGGGGGTGGTTGTGGTCCTCCCGATGGCCCTGTCGGCTCTCCCTGGGGAGGAACAGAACTTGGACCGACTCCCGGAGTTTGCCAGCCCTGACTCGGCGAGGCAGGCTTGTTTGGATCTTGTTGTCCCGGCATTTGTCCTTGATTATTTTGATTGTCCATTAATTATCACCCCCATTCTAACATTTAACATTTTACAACTTACCATTGACCATTTTTATCAATTTTTATCTATTATATAAAACTTGCGGGGAGGGACAAAGTTTTCGCTCTTCGCATTTCGAGCACCTCTATTTTTAAGATAATGCGAGCTGCGGAAAAGAAAATTTTCGTCCCGACCTCGAAAAGCTTACTCCTCTCTCTTTTTCTCCACATTATAAAATCTTATCCTATCTCCCCTAAAAAGTAAATCTATTTCTCCGGTTGGTCCGTTTCTATGCTTTGCAATTAAAAGTTTTGTTGGAATTACATTACCCAAAATTTCCTCTACTCTGTACAAAAACATTACGACATCTGCATCCTGTTCTATTGCCCCACTTTCTCTTAGATCTGCAAGTTGCGGTTTTTTCTCTCCCCTATGCTCAACTGCACGAGACAACTGGGAAACTGCAACCACCGGAATTTTTAGTTCTCGTGCCAAATTTTTCAAAGACTGGGAAACAATAGAAACTTCCTGGACTCTATTATCATAGTGCCTTCCCGGATCAACCAGTTGAAGATAATCTACTATTAAAAGTCCGATATGATGCTCAAGCTGAAGTCTTCTTGCCCTTGTTCTTATTTCCGCAACAGAAATTCCGGGTGCATCATCTATAAAAATCGGCGCATCTGCCAAAAGCCCCATTGCCTCGGACAATTTTGCAAAATCAGATTCGGATAATTTTCCTGTTTTAAGTCTCCATGCATCAACATCTGCCTGCCCAACCAAAAGCCTATCCACCATTTCTTCCTGACTCATTTCCAAAGAAAATATTCCAACAGGAATTTTTTCCAAAACCGCAACATGCTGGGAGATATTGGCAACCATTGCTGTTTTTCCCTGTCCCGGGCGAGAAGCCAAAATTAATAAGTTAGATGCCTGCATTCCCGAAAGAATATTATCCAAATCTACAAAGCCTGTCCTTATTCCCCTAAGCCCTGCGCCCTTTTTATGAAGCTCGTCAATTCTGTCAAAACTCTCAGCAAGCATTTCCTTAAGCGGAATAAACCCTCGCATTCCATGCCCCTGAGAAATAGAGAAAATAAAAGATTCAGCCTTATCCAAAAGATCATCAACTTCCTTATCCTCCATAAAGCCCATTTCGGTTATTTGACCGCCTGCTACAATCATTGATCTTTTTGTTGAATTTTCTTTTATTATTTGGGCATAATGCTCAACATTTGCAGCTGTTGGAACAATTTCAAAAAGTGAAGTTAAATAAGAAGGATCGATTTTATCTTTAAGCTTATCTTTCTTAAGCTGGGTAGTTAGAGTTAAAATATCGATTGGTTTCCTCTCCTCATATAAGGAAAGCATGGCAGCATAAATTATTCCGTTGATATCGTTATAAAAATCCGACGGTTTTATTAATTCTGAAACAATACTTACAGCGTCCTTGTCTATAAGCATAGCGCCTAAGACGCTTTGTTCTACCTCTTCGTTGTGTGGGGGAATCTTCAGCCCTGCCATAATTTAATTAAATCCTAAATTCGAAATTCCAAATCCTAAATAAACTCCAATTCTTAAATCTTCAAATTTCCAAAATGTTTTAGATTTTGATTATTTATGATTTTAATATTATTTAGAATTTAGAGATTAGTACTTAGAATTTATAATTTTAACTTAATATTACTACCTCTGTCTCGGGAGGCAGTTTATCAGCCGAAACCGAAAATTTTTGAGATTTAGTGATTTTTTCTCCAAACATTCTTAAGACATCCGGAGCTTTTTCTCCATATAATATAACCGCATTTTTAGAAAATGCCGTTATCATTGTATCCTTAAAATCGGAGTCAACGTTTAATATTAAAATATTATAGTCTCCTGCTTCTTGAATTTTCGAAAGAGCTGAGGTTCGCGCAATAAAAACATTCATATTATCTATAGTCAACGAATATAAAAAATTCCCCGAAGTCTTTGTTCCGACAATTCTTACTCCTCCTATTTCGTATTCTCCTTCTCCCTTAATAACTACTCTATGATCTAGAACTCTTAAAATTCCCTCTTCGTCTTCTTTCTCTCGCAGTAAAATAACTGCATCGGATACGACTTTTGGAATCTTAGGTTTGGGATCAATTACGAAACTTGAACCTTTGCCCCTAATTTTAATTGAATTGTTTCCCAAGATTGAAACGTCCACAAACATCATCCTATCACAGAAACAATTTTCTTGACAAGAGGACTTTTTTATCCTATCATTCTTTTTATCAAAAATGAATAAGGAAAAAGTTGTTCTCTCTTTTATTGCAGTCGTTTTGGGAATTTTGGTAACAGGAATTGCTTTTTATCTATATCAGACAACCCGGACAATTCCTTCATCGAAAATAAAAACAATCAAAATTCCTTCCCAAACTCCCACTTCAAAACCTTCTGTTTTTTTAACAATTAGAGAGCCCTCCGATGAAACTGTTGTTAATAAAAAGGTTGTTGCAGTTTCTGGAACAACAACAAAAGACGCAACAGTGGTAGTGCTTTCTCCTATTGACGAAGAAGTTATAAAACCTTCCTCAACAGGAGATTTCTCAACAACCATTAATATAGACAACGGACAAAACAATATCGAAATAACTTCGATTTCCCCAAACGGAGAAGAAACAAGAATTTTAAGAACAGTTACCTTCTCAACCGAGGAGTTTTAAAAATATGAAAAAGATTCTTAACATCTTAATATTCAACATCTTAATATTCAACATCTTAATATTCAACATCTTAATATTCAACATCTTAATAGGAGACGCATATGCTGCCATTAGTCCCACTCCAGAAGAAACCTTAACCCGAGAGAGAATAAATGCATTAACAAATAAAATTGCATCCCGGGTTGCTCAGCTTAAGCTGGTTGAAAAAAGGGGTGCAATTGGAAAAGTAACAGATGTTTCTAACACACAAATAACATTAGGCGATGTAAATGGCAACACACGGTTTGTGGATGTTGATGAGTTTACAAAATTTATATCCGGTTCTAAATCTTTTGGTATTTCCGATATAAAAAAGGGACAAAAAATAGGAGTTTTAGGTTTATACAATAAGGAATCAAGAAGAATGCTTGCAAGGGTAATAGAAGTTCTTAAAATTCCGGATTTTATTCATGGCGCTGTTTCCGAAATAAATAGCAAGAATTTTTCTATAGAAGTTGCTTTGGAAAACGGAAAACGAATAACGTTAGAAGTTGAAAGTTCCACAAAAACCCTATCATTTGACAGCGAAAAGTCAGAGCTTATAAGATCGGGGTTTTCCAAAATTAAAGAGGGGGAAAACATAATTGTTATCGGCTTCTTCAGCCAAAAAGACCCAGGTGTTATTATCGGATCAAAGATAATTTTGCTGCCCGGAATTCCCAAAAATCCAAAAATTAAAATACTACCCAAGCCCTCTCCCACAGAAGGTTCTGTCTCCCCTACTCCGACAGCTTCAGGCAAAAAAACTACATCTTATTAATGGAAGATAAAATAAAAAGACTAAAGCTTCTTTTAAAAGAATCGGGATCGGATGCAATTTTAATTTCCTCAGTTCCCAACATCATATATCTTACCAGCTACTCTGGGTTTTCTTATTTTGAAAGAGAAGCATTTTTGATTATCACAAATAAAGAAAACTATTTAATAACAGACGGAAGATATGCAGAAATTGCAGCTGATATTCCCGGTTTTAAGCTTATTGAAACCTCTTCGGAAAATACTATTGATAGTGTTTTTGAAAATCTAGGTAAAAAAATCAAAAAAATAGGAGTTGAGGAAAATGACTTAAGTGTCTCGGAATATCGAAAAATCAGGAAATATTTTAAAACTGCAAATCTTAAAAATCTTCAAAATCTTCGGATTATAAAAAATGATAATGAAATAAAAGCGATCAAAAAAGCATGCAGAATCGCAGATATGGCTTTTGATTACATTTTAAGAAAAATAAAAAAAGGGGTAACCGAAAAAGAACTTGCTTTTGAAATTGGATTTTTTATAAAGAGGGGTGGAGGGGATATTTCATTCCCGCCGATT
Organism: Candidatus Levybacteria bacterium RIFCSPLOWO2_01_FULL_38_21; assembly: GCA_001782475.1. Taxonomy (GTDB): domain Bacteria; phylum Patescibacteriota; class Microgenomatia; order Levybacterales; family UBA12049; genus 2-01-FULL-38-21. Next base: position 35,954 of record MFOT01000024.1, read on the forward strand.
GTCGCATTTTCAAAAAACTCCTCTATTCCCCATCATCAATCCTCCAACCGAAAACTGAAAGCAGACAACATCGTACTACTTGATTTTGGAGTAAAGTTTGATAATTACTACTCCGATATAACAAGAACAGTATTCTTCGGCAAAGCGGATGATAAATTTAGAAAAATATATCAGACAGTTTTAACTGCGCAACAAAAAGCAATCCACTATATCAACCTCGTAGGTCGTAGGCATCCGACCTACGAGGTTAGAGCTCGAGAGACTAGAGTTCGAGATATCGATGAAGTGTCTCGAGGGCATATTACTAAACATGGATATCCCACAATCCCTCACTCCTTGGGTCACGGCATCGGCATTGAAGTTCATGAACCGCCAAGACTTTCCCCAAAAAGTAAAGACATCTTAAGGCCCGGCATGGTTTTCTCAATAGAACCGGGCATCTATATTCCCGGCTACGGCGGCGTAAGAATTGAAGATTTGGTTTTAATCAAAGAAAATAAGCTCGAAATCCTCACCCATTCCCCAAAAGAGATTATTGAGATATAATCTTTTCTAAAATAGATTGACATTTTAATCTTTATTAGATAAAATCAGCCAAAATGACGACAGAAGCAGTTAGAGCTACGGAAGTTTTTCAACAAGATGGGGTAAGACAAGCCCTTGGTCAATATATAAATTCCGAAAGGTTCTCTGGGGGTACTCTATCTAGAGATACTCGGCTGGCATACTGTGGGGATCTTGCTCAATTTGAAAAATTTTGCCAAAACCATGATATTCTTCCTATGAATGCCCTAACGCAACAAGACATTGGTGATTGGCTAAAAGAAATGAAAGAAGAAAAAGGTTATGCTAGAGCTACCATTGATAGAAAACGCTCAAGTTTGTCAGGATTTTTGGACTGGGCTCAGACTGAAGGACTAATTCGACCAGATTTTACAATAAGTCTTCCTAAATCCGAACCGGTAGGGAAAAAGCATAGACCGATTTTGTCGGCCGAACAAGTAGATTCACTAATCTCAAAAGCAAAAAATTTGCGAGATGCTTCTTTAATTTTGATTGCTCTGACAACTGGTGCAAGCGTAAAAGAAATTGTTAATTTAAATGTAGAAGATATTTTAAGAACCGGAGATGGGAATATTGCAATCAGATTTAAGGGGATTGTAAAAAGAGTTCAATCAAGAACATTAGAAGTAGATAAAAAGGCGGGAAGTAAGATCGCCGAATATATCGGAAAATCAGGATTAAAACCCAAAGATCCTTTATTTAAAGGCAGAAAGGGACACAGATGGTTAATTCGACAGGGGTTTAATTTTATGTTAAATGGATATGCCCCTAAAATCGGAATGCAAAATCTCAATCCGCGTATGTTGCGAAATACTTTTATCGCAAACTTTGCTGGAACTGCGCGTCAACTTGATGCGATACTGGGAAAAAGAGAGCCTGAACCCGCTCGATCCACCTATTTCCCAAGACGCCTTCTTAAGATATAATACAAGAGTGATAAAAATAAAACCGCAAACATTAAAGGGTTTTCGAGACTTCTTGCCCAAAGAGGTAAAAAAAAGACAGTGGCTGATAAATATTTTAATATCGGTCTTTGAGTCTTATGGTTTTGAACCTTTGGAAACTCCCTCTCTTGAGTATGCAGAAGTTCTCCGCGGTAAATACGGGGAAGAAGAAAAACTAATATATGAATTTGAGACAAGAGGAAAAGATAAAGTAGCACTAAGATATGACCAGACAGTCCCTCTTTCGCGTGTAATAACTCAATATCAAAACGAATTAGTTTTCCCTTTTAAACGTTATCAAATTCAAAATGTTTGGAGAGGGGAAAATCCTCAGAAAGGACGGTACAGAGAATTTATTCAGTGCGATGCAGATATTATCGGCTCCTCCTCCCCTATTGCAGATGCGGAAATACTAAGGCTTGTTCTTGATGTTTACAAAACACTTAGGCTTAATATTACTATAAAAATAAACGATAGAGAAAATTTCAAAAACATGGATAAGAAATATGTTTCGGCAATTGACAAACTTGAGAAAATCGGAGAAAGCGCAGTTCTTTCTGAGATGGTTGATAAAGGAATGGCAAGTGAGGGTGCCAAAAAAGCATTGTCAAGTCTTCAGAAAAAACCACAGACAGCAAAAATTAAAGAAATACTTTCTGTTCTTAAAAAGATAGGCGCTGATATGGGCAGGATAATTTATGAACCCACTCTTGCCCGCGGTCTCAACTATTATACAGAGATGATTTTTGAGACGGTTGCACAAAATAGCTCAGGTTCTTTGTGTTCAGGCGGACGCTTTGATAAATTAATAGGAAAATTCCTGCCTGCCGGCAGGCAAGGTTCAGGGGTTAATGTTCCCGCGGTTGGTTTTGGGTTGGGGTTTGACAGAACTTTAGAAATTCTTGAGGAAAAAAATCTTATTCCCCAACTAAAATCTTCCTCAAAATTTCTGGTTACAACATTTAATAAGGATTCTAAAGATAAATCTCTTGAAGTTTACAAAAAATTAAGAGATGAGAGCATCAATTGCGAAATCTTTCTAGATGAGACTGCAGGTTTGGAAAAACAATTAAAATATGCCGACAAAAAGGGTATTTCCTATGTTTTAATAATCGGACCAAAAGAAATAAAAGAAGACAAAGCTACTATTAAAAACTTAAAAACCGGAGATCAAAAAACAGTTTCCGTTGAAGAATTGATCAAGCAGTTTAACAATTGAACAATCTAACAATTTTCTGTATAATTATAGCGTATGAGAACAGCAATTCACCCACAATATTTTGAGAATGCACAGGTTATTTGCGCCTGCGGCAACAGATTTACTGTGGGATCAACAAAGGAAATAATCCATATTGAGCTTTGCAACAAATGTCACCCATTTTATACAGGCGAGCAAAGATTCGTAGACTCCGCATCCAGAATTCAAAAATTCCAAGAAAAACAAAAAACAGCAGCCGAACATACTGCAAAAAAAATTAAAAAGACAGAAGATAAAAAGCAAAAAGATACAACCCCAAAGACTCTGCGGGAAATGCTAATGTCAATAAAATAAGCACTAGCTACTAGTTACTAACTACTAGTTGCTAGTTGCTAACTACTAGCCTATGAATGACTATAGAAAAGCACAAATTGAAGAACTCTTAAGAAAAATTGAAGAAGCAAAAGCACTTCTTAATGACCCAGTGATTTCCGAACTTGCGGCAAGAGAAATAAAAGAATTCGAAGTTCAAAAAAAAGCTTTAGAGCAGGATCTGTTAAAAAATAATGGTGCTGAAGAAGAATCGCTTGATGATAAAAATGTGATTATGGAAATAAAAGGCGCTGCGGGAGGTAAAGAAGCAAAGCTATGGGGAGAAGAACTCCTTAGAATGTATATAAAATTTGCTCAAAAAAACGGATTTAAAATTGAACAAATCGATGATGATGTAATTAGAATTTCTGGAAAAAATCCATTCGGCAAGCTCAGGACAAGCGTTTTTGGATTTTTCAAATATGAAGCGGGTGTCCACAGAGTTCAGCGTATCCCAGAAACAGAAAAGCGCGGAAGAGTCCACACATCAACAGCGATAGTTTCTGTACTTCCCGAACTTGAGGATATAGATCTTCACATAAGCCCGGAGGATATCGAATTTGAGGCATTTAGAGCAGGCGGACACGGGGGGCAGAATGTAAATAAAGTCTCAAGTGCGGTAAGAATAAAACATAAACCAACGGGAGTAGTTGTAACTTGCCGTACAGAGCGCTCGCAAGGCCAAAACAGAGAAAACGCAATGAAACTTCTTCGTTCCAAACTTTGGGAGGTAGAAATTGAAAAACAAAATAAAATAATCGGCGAGCTTAAGTCCACGCAGGTTGGAAAAGGAATGAGAGCCGAAAAAATAAGAACTTACAATTTTGCGCAAAACCGCCTAACAGACCACAGAGTACATAAATCTTGGTACAACCTTGAAAAGATAATGGACGGTGATCTCGATGAAGCACTGAATACCATCCGGGAAAGAATTTAGAATCTAAAATTGCTCTATTTTTCAATATTTTGATCCAGAAGATCTCAGTTGACAAAAAGAGCATAATGCAATATTATTGCGTTGGCAGGATGAAGTAGGAAGTTTTATCGAAAGATGAAATTTTCGAAACATTCTGCTTTTTTATTGACTTTTTAGAAGGGGGAAAGTCCCAAAAACTTTATGTCCTTATTCTTCAAAGTTTCTATTTTATCTAAATTATTCTCTTCTATTAACTTTGCGACTTGCCTTCCGCCTGCAAGATGTGGCAGAACAACATAATCAGCCCCTGCTTTATATAAAGCCTTGGTTTCATCTAAGTCAAAAGCCATTACTACAACTTTTGCTTTCCTGTTTTCATGCCTTAATTCCTTAAGAATAAGCAGATTGTCTTCAAAATCCGGAATAGTAGAAATAACAAGTTTTGCGCTGTCTAATTGTGCTCTTTCTTGAATATCCAAATCGGAAATATCTCCAAAGAGTTTATGAGCTTTATTTCCTGCCTTGCCGGCAGGCAGGTGCTCAAGTTTCTTAAAAATTTCAGGATCAAAATCCACCAAAACAACATCTATATCCATATCATCAAGGGATGAAAGAACGCTTTGTCCCATCTGATCTCCTCCTATTACAACAACGTGGTCTTTTAAAACCGGAATTTTGGAAATGGACTCAACCGCTTCTTCTGCCCCAGCATTGGTAAACTCCAAAAAAGAAAGACCGTACTTTAAAAACTTATAGATATTTTTGCTCCAAACCATTAGATATGTTGAAATCGTAAATGTAATAATTGCGCAAAGGGTTATAAGAGATACTACCTCATTTGAAATATGACCGAGTTTTGCTCCCAAAAAAACAGCGATAAGAGAAAATTCCGAAACTTGCCCAAGATTTACTCCGGTTAAAAACGAGGTTCTTTTTTTAAAACCCAAAATCCCCATAATAATCATTACAATAAAAGGCTTTAGTATCAAAACTAAGACAGACAGCACAATCGCCGCCTCAAAAATAGACAAAATATTTCCGAAAGTCATCTGAATGCCCAAAAGAACAAAAAACAGTATTATAAAAAAATCCTGTAAAATTTTTGCCCGGGCGATAATCTGATAATTTACAATTGAGTTGGCAAGAGCAAGACCTGCCAAAAATCCTCCAATCTCCAAGGAAAATCCGATAGAACTTACCAATGCTGACAAACCAAAAACCCACGCGATACTTGCCAGAAAAAGAGTTTCTGTGGACCCCGCAATCCTGTCTATAAGTTTTGGAAAAACATTACTGCCCAAATACCAGACAGCTCCAAATAAAATTACCCCTTTTATAAGTATCTGCGCAAATTTAGCAAATGGTTCTATTGTAACAAGCTGGGGGTTAAAACCGGAGAGAAAAATAAGTATGGCAATTGCCAAAAAGTCCTGAATAAGAAGTACGCCAATTGCTATTTTCCCGTGCAAACTATGGAGCTCTCTTTTCCCGGATATAAGTTTTAAGACGATAACCGTTGATGAAAACGTGACTGCAATACCAATATATACTGCGCTTAGCACATTAAATCCAAAAAGAAGAGAAATTATGTATCCGCTCAGAAAAGAAAGTAAAACCTGAACTGCCGAAACTATAATTGCAACTCTTGTGATTGATGTAAAATCTTTTATCCTGATTTCAAGACCAAGTGTAAAAAGCAAAAATGTAATTCCAAGTTCACCTAATGTCTTTAGGAACTCCGGGTTTTGAATATTCAAAAATCCCAGAGGCCCGATTACAACACCCGTTAAGATATAAGCTAAGATCGCAGGCTGTTTTAAAAGCCGGAAAACAAATGCCAGAACCGCTGCAAGACATATAATAATTGTTATTTCCAAAAAAACAGGCGCCACAAACTAATAATAACAGAATATTTAAAAACTTTACAAATCATATTGATTGGAGCATGGCGTTTCGCCACAAAACATCAAACAAAACTTCTTCCCCAGATATCCCAATGAGTAATTAAGGGTTTGTAAATAGTAAGTTGTACTTTTGTACTCAAATATGCTATAAACTCAGCGATACCTAATATCATGTCTGGAAGAAATGGAAAAATAGTCAATCAAGCTAATCTTACCTCATATGCATATAAAAGTGGAGAAAATTTAACCTTACGAGCGGCTCTTTATAAAAATACACGGCCTAGATACGTTGTTTGGGAAGAGGTTATAAAAGGATTAAATCTTAAAGGAAATGAATCCCTACTTGATGTTGGATGTGGAGACGGAACTCTTCTTATAAAACTTCGCAAAGAAAAAGGGCACTCCGGAGCTCTTTTTGGCATGGACATTTCTTCTGGAATTCTTAAGCGCCCAATAAATCCTGCAGACTCTCAAAGACTGAGTATAGATTTCATTGTGGCAGATGCTCAATATATTCCTTTTCCCGACAACAGTTTTCATGTTGTTACCGCGTGTCACATGATTTATCATGTTCCAGACATTGCAAAATCGCTTTCTGAGATGTCACGTGTTTTGAAAAAGGGCGGCAAATTTGCTTTAAGCGCAAACAGTCAAAAGAGTAAGATTGAGGTTTTAAAACCATTAAAAGAGGCCATATCTCAAAGATTTAGTACGGTCTTTTCTGATGCCACGGAAAGATTTAGTATGGAATCTGGTGAGAGGTTAATAAAGAAGTTTTTTAAGAATGTGCAATTGCAAAAATACGCAAGTATAATTTCCGTAGATTCTATTAACCCTTATCTTATCTACTGTAATACACTCCGCTATTTTTGGAATCAAGATTTTTCTGATTCCCAATGGAACGAAGTTATGGAATTTGTGAAAGAGTACTTGCGGGAAATTTTAGCAAGACGTGGAGTAATAAAAGAAAGAAATATTTTTGGCATTTTTTTCGCTACAAGGTAAAAGATTAAGGATATGAAAAAAGAAATTGAGGCTGTAATATTGGCGGGTGGACGAGGAAGAAGAATGGGCGAACTTACTGATTCAACTCAAAAATGTTTATTGCCCTTTAAAGACAAGCCAGTACTCTTACATATTTTAGACACGATAAGCGATGCATTCGGATCAGCCAATGTTATAATAGCAACAGGCTATCATGGAGAAGATGTAAAAAAAATAGTTGGAGATCAATATAGAAATATTCAAATAGAATACACCAATTCCCCTGAACAACTTGAAACTCGCAGAAGGCTTCTACTTGCAAAAAACTTACTGAAAGGACCTTTTCTTCTGACTGCCGGAGATATAATTTATAATCCCGAACTCTTAACACAATTAGCTACTTCTTACGAAGCCAATAAAGTAGAAAGTATAATCGGCGCAATTTCAGTGAGCAGCCTCCACAAAGTAGCCCCTACTCACGCATTGATAGCTGTATCTGGAGGTTATGTAACGGAAATCACTTATCCTCCAACAACTACCTGGCAAGCTAATCAGCTTAGAGAGATGGGTACTGCTTTTTATGATCATGATTTACTGCGCATCGCGGAACAGGCTTCTGCCAGCATTACACAAATAACAGAATTGATGATAGATGCTTTAAAAAATGGAGGGAAATTCCGAGCCGAACAGTATTTCTCGCAATGGTATCATTTTGCAACCCCAGAGGATTTAGTAAAATCTTGAAGATAGATAACTCAAGCTCGACTTCTTCCCCGGATATAAATCGTAAATATTGGCAACAAACTTCCTTTCACCAATTTATACCCTTTTCTACTTCTTGAATATACTGGTCAAAAGAATTAATTTCAACAATTGTCTTTCTACCAAAATAAAAAATAAATGCCTTTTTACGGAGAGCTTCATCATCTATGGCCCGACTTATTTCAAACAACCATTTTCCATCCTGTCTTTGAATGGTTTGAGTACCAGCGTAAAAGAGCATTTTCTGTTCGTTCTCAGGCGAAATTGGTTCAACTTCCGTATACGCTTGGATCATTTCACCGATAAATTGAGCCGCTTGCTGCGGAGTAATATATCCGAAGATGGAAAAGACGGGAATTTGACCGAAAAAGTTAGGTAACATATAGTCAGGGTCTCCAAAGTGGCAACAGTCAAAATCAATAGCCCTGACTGGTGAACCGGAATTGCCGAACAGGACGTTTTTTGGATGTCCGTCAGGCCAAACAAATTTTTGTTGACTTAAATACGTATTTCGCATCCGCTCTCCCCATGCGGGATATGCTAAATCTACCTCCATCCCCCGCGTCCAAATCTGTTCAAACGGCTGCTCAATTGTAGAAAATGGCTGCCAATCGGCAGTTTCCTGTTTTAATTCTGCTAAAAATCTGCCTAGTGCGCGTGCGTGGATAGACTCTGCTTTACCTTCAAGTAAATACGGGAAACCAAGTTGCGCATCTTGACCCACATCAGTCATAAGCAATACATCCTGCTCAGGATAAAACTGAAGCACATTCGGAACCACAGTGGGAAAAAGCGGATGTAGATAAGTCAAAACTTCTGCTTCGGTGCGTATCCTCGTTTCAGACATAACTTGGCGTATGGGATAAAAGGAATCTCGATTCCTAGCGTGTTTAATAATTGTTGGTTGACCGTCTAATGCAGCCCTGAAGACCGTTGAAGTGTAACCGCCAGAAAGCAACTCAAAGTTGGTAGCTCTGATACCTTGTTCAAATAGAAAAACTTGTAAACCGTCAGCTCCGTCAAGACTATAGGGATATTCTTTCATTTTCATTCGATTTCGCTTTCCAGTCTGGCCCAATAGATACAAGCGAAATAGCTGTCCTAAATTTATTTATGTCTATAGCTCCGTCGGTTGTTAGTGGTATAACTTCCCGCGTTTGTAGGAAGCAAGGAACCGCTGCTAATCCTACTGGCGTGGGAACGACCCGCATATGAATTTTGCGGCAGTTACCGCAATCCAAATCAGCGCAATGATCTTGAAAAAACTTGACTGCGGGTTTGGTTTTATCAGGATTTCCAGGCTCATGAAGATATACCTGGTTGAGTGATGGATAATAGTATGGCTCAAGATCAAATAAGTCGGCAATGTCGTTAAGTAAAGCCAGATATGCCTGTCTGGTTTCGTATTTAGTGCCCATAACTCCGTTGACTTCCAAGATATGTGTGGTCATAACTGGGCGATGCTTCATAGCCTCTCGTAGTACACTTAACACTCGTTCTTCATTGCCGGCATATACCACATTAATCTTTATGTCTCGGCCAGGCGTTTTCTCAAACTCCCCAGCTAAGGGAACTACTACGTCCTGAAAAAGCTTGCGTCCCTCCGCACCGATAGTAGAATGATAAGGTTTAGACATTTCGCCTTCAATAAGTGAGTCAATGCCCAACGTTACTCTTTGAAGCGGAGAATCAACCATCATTGCTAGTTTTCGAGGACTTAAAAACGGAATCCCGTTAGTACTGATTCCCCATCTAATTCCTGGAAATTGCTCTTGCCAGTCATTACTAAGATTTCCAAGCAAAGTTTCTAAATGCCGGTATACTCCTGGATCACCGCCAGTCAACTTAATTGACTTAACTCCGAATTGCTGGGCAGTAGCGACTAATTGACCAATTGAATCTACGGAAACATCATATTCTGAAAGTTGTTCCCGTTTAGCCCAAGGAGGCGGTTGGCCTTCGTTGTGACAGTGTGGGCAACGCAAATTACATCTAGGCGTGACTGACAGACGCAGATTGCGTCTACCTGGCATAACCGTTGGGGATGTTTCGACCTGAATTTGCTCAGGCGGAATGTTTTGAAAAACTTCGTTAGTAATTCGCTCTTTCATATACACGCAAGTATTGCTTTCGTCGATTTTTGATTTGTAACCAAAGTACTTTCTGAGTCTAATGTCCAGGCCCTACCATCAAGATCTAAAATTTCGCCGCCCGCTTCTTTGATAATGGACCATGCCGGGACAATTGCATAACGATCGGAATAATTATTTACCATTGCCTCAAGCCTTCCATGAGCCACATAGCAGATTGTTAATGCGACGGAACCGATGGCTCGTACAGTACATCTGCGACCAAGAGATGTAAACAAACGCACACCTTCCTCAATTTTTGCTTTACCCCTGCGCTTTTGCCAATCGACATTAATAAAAGCATGTTCGCCAAAAGGCCTTCGGGATACTGATATTTTTTTTCCGTTGCAAAAAGCACCTGTATGTTTTTGACCAATATATAGCTCGTCAAGCATTGGATCATATACGACTCCAAAAATTGGTTTTTTATTACGTATCAACCCCACCGCTACCGCAAAGCCTGGTAGTCCATGGATAAAATTTCGTGTATTAGAAAGTGGATCGATATACCATTCGAACTCAGACGAGTTGGGCATTATGCCAGACTCCTCGCTGTAAACTGTATGGCTTGGATAAACAGCGGTAAGCGTTTTTATAATCAGTTTTTCAATCTGCGTATCAAAAGCGGTAACATAGCTTTGTTTTTCTTTTAGGGTATATCGTATCTTACTATCACAATTATTTCGAAGAAGAACACCTGCATCCCTAACAGCATCTATAACAGTCTTGTACATATATAAAAAAATCAGTGTCAATTATACCAAATAGCACAAGGAAATGCGCGGATTCTAAAGCTGCAAAAGAACATCAAGCTCGACTTCTTCCCCGGATATACCTCCCCATAGCTTCGGTTCTTGACATTAGTCTTGATCTTGCCTAACATAAAAGAATGGATACTAATCAGCTTCCTCAAGAACCACAAAAAAGGAAATTCAGCGGGCTATTGTTTTTGGAGGTTGGTTTAATTGAGGTATTCTCTGTTATTCTTGCACTGCTCCTGATTTTTGGAACCCTTAACTATTTTGGCATACTCCCCATCTCCGAATCCCTCCCCTTTCTTTCCTTTCTTCCGCAGAAACAAAAAACAATTACGAATAAAACTGTAAAAACCAGCACTCAATCAAAATCAAACAAGCAGTTGCCTATAGAGATATTAAGAACCATCCCTGTCGTTGGCTGCCCAGTTGAACAAAATTTGTGTACGAATGGCGTAACTATTCCAGAATCTAAAGAAAATACCGCATCGCTTTCCGCAATCGCCTATAATTTAGAACAAGGGGCCACAGTCTCGGCTGTGATGAATGGTGATATAGAAATAAAAAATGAAAACATAAATGGACAAAAGCTGCTTATATTAAGCATTATAAATAAATCAAGAAATATTAAGGTAAATTATGAATTTGAGATCAATTCATTCAGATATACAGCTTCTCAAGCTAATAAGACTGAGCAAGGAAAGGTCTTGGGGAATATAGTTGGTGAAGACACGATCAATCAATTTGGCAATAAATTTAATCTGATCTTTTCTGTCCAAAACCTAAATGCTCTCCAGTACCTCAAAATAAAACCTTCCCCAGACGGTAAAGGAATCCTCAACACTGGATTTTAATTTTTAGTTCTTGACACAAATTTAGAATCCCATCTCTTGGATAGTAGAATCGTACCAAAACACCCCTAGGGTATGCTCAAGAAAACTTCTTTAAAGTCTTACCGATGTGATCAGCCAGAACACTCCCTTGACTCACCCAAGAAACATGGTAAAATAATAGTATGAATCAGACAATTACCGTATCTCAAGAAACAATCGAGGAAATTCTTACTCGTCTTGACAGACTCACTAGAGAAATAAAAGCTATTAGGACAAAACTTTTTGAAGAGGAACCGCCCTATGGAAGCGACGAGTGGTGGGAATGGTCTGATAAAAAATCGATCGAAGATTACAAAAAAGGTCGCTATACAGTGATTCGTTCAAAAAAAGAACTTAATGAATTTTTTAGTTCGTTAGGAAAATAAAGTGAAACAAATTCTTCTTACAAAAGGGACTGAGAGATCTTTTAAACGGCTTCCAAAGAAGAATCAAGAAAAAACCAAGAAACAATTTGAACTTTTATTAGCCAATTATCGTCATCCTTCGCTTCGAGCACGCAAAATGCCCGGAGCAAACTATTTCGAGGCAAGAATTGATATACACTACCGTTTTACTTTTAGTTTAGTGAGGAAAGGAATTTTAGTTCTGACTATTGGTCCCCACGATGAAGGGTTAGGGAAAAAGTGATTTAAACCTTGACAAAGACTATGAGATAGGATAGAATCGCTTTTGTATTATGGGGAATAGAATTGAAAAATCTCCAAGAAGAATGTCGAGAAGAAGGTTATTGAAGTTAGGAGGCTTGGCGGCTGGTGCTGTCGTCGCTAGCGCTTTGCTTGAAGCCTGCGGAGGCGGAGCTGAAACGACAACTCCAAACCCAACTGCAGATGTATTGAAAACGGAAAGCCCGATGCCATCGGCAACCCCTATGGCAACCCAAGCTGCCGAATCCCCCATCCCAACTGCTATTAGCACAGCGAAGCCGCCAGAACCAACCCCAACCCCAACAGAAGTATCTAAAGCCCCAGTCAATTGTGAAGTTCTCCCCCAGGAATTCTGCTCCCAGGGAAAAAGAATAACAATGGAACTTCAAGGGGAAAAACATGAGTACATTGCATTCAATTTACCCCCAGGTACTCCTATTCTTGCTCGATTTGATGGTCTTTTAGACAAAATCGAAGAGAGCGGTGATCCATTTTCCGGCTTTAGCGCAGTACTGACGCCTGATAACTATAGATCCTTTGATATTGCTAGAGGAGATATCCATTTCGACGATATGATACAAAGGCAAGTAAGGCAGGGCGATGTAATTGGCTATGTGGGTGATGCAGGCATCAAGAATTTTGACTACAATGTTCTTTACCTAATTAGTACTGCAAGTCCTGACGGACCGATTATTGATGAAGGAAAAATGAAGGAATTGTTTCCCGAGGCATTTGAAAAGGAGAGTGTAGAGATTACGTATAATGGCCCTGTTAACCCCCCAGTATCCTACGACTATTCCTCTACCCCTCCAGGCCAATAAAGCTAAGTGTAAGTAATTGTAGTAAAATTATTACTCCCCTTGACATATAATCTTTGCATATAGTAACTTTAGATTATGGGGGTTTTATTTAAAAAACCAATTTTTTGGATTGGAATAATTATTGTATTAATAATTGGGCTTCTAATCCTTGTTCTCCAATCTACTAGTCCTAAGAATCTCAAAAATATTTCTCCAAAAATATCTGAGAAATCAAAATCAGGGCCAAAGCCCGGAACCTGCCTTATCTTAGAACAAAAATTCTGCTCCCAGGAAAAAAGAATAACAATAGAAGTTCAAGGGTTAAAACATGAGTACATTGCCTTCAATCTGCCCCCTGGCACTCCTCTTTTTGCTCGATTTGATGGTCTTTTAGACAAAACTAAAGAGAGTGATGCTCCATTTTCTGATTTTAGCGCGTCACTAACGTTTAATAATTACAAATCTTTTGATATTATCAGAGGAGATTTTAGTTTCGACAGCATGCTACAGAAAAACGTAAAACAAGGCGAGATAATTGGCTATGTGGGCGATACAGGCGTCAAAGACTTTGGTTACAACGTTCTTTATCTAATTACTACTGCCGGCCCTAACGGACCGATTATTGATGAGGGAAAAATGAAAGAGTTATTTCCCAAGGTTCTAAAGTAATATGAAGTTAAGCAAATTTTTGGCTGTCCCCGCAGTAACTTTTCTATTTTTTGTCTTCTTATCTGGCAGTGCCTATGCTTCTTTCTCTTACTCATACGATTCCTCTCCGCCCTCCGCCGACCAGGTAGCTGATTCATTCTGCGCTGGCTCCATCCAGACTTGTTGGAACAGTTCGTCTGTTGGTGTAACAGATTGTGGAACTGCTTGTACCGGCGGTAACGCCTGGGAAAAGCATGTATATTCAGGCTGTTATTATGTAGCTTTTTTAGGTTATAAGGCATGGCTTCCATTTGCATCCGCTACCTGCTCAACCGGGGATAAGTGTACGAGTAGTTGGCCTTATCTAAACGCTGGATATTGCGATTGCTCAGTCGGAGGCATATATAAAACCTGCTGTGATACTACGACAGGAAGAGCTGATGGGGCTTGCGTGGCATATGCTGTTGATACCACAAATCCTCCATGGGAAGGTTATTGTCCTGCGGGAACAGCGACGGAGTTCTGTGGCTTCGGAGGCTATCCTGCCTGCGGAGATGCGGCTTGCGCAAAGTACGCCCCCCCTCCAGATTGTAATACTGGGGTTTCTTGTTCTGGAGCCTGCAGCGCGCCGGCAAATACCTGCTCTACAAATAATGGAACGCAAACAAGCTGTGTCTATACAGCCTACAGCGGAGGAGGATCCTGCACTCAAACAACTGCTCCCAACCAACAATGCACAGTTAATAATTGTTCTGCGGGATATACTTGCCAGAGTGGCATTTGTACGGCAGGACCGAATCCTCCTACTGCCGCAATCAACGGACCCACTTCCATTACACTTGGCCAATCAGGCAGCTTTACTGCAACCGCCAACCAAGACTCAACCAGTTCGCTTGCATCCGGAGAAATTTATTGGTCGCCAACCGGTTCTCAATCCTGGACTCTTCTTAATCCCGTAGCTGCGCTTTCGGGCTCAACTGGGTCATTTTCCAGAACGTGGACTCCGACTGCTACCGGTACTTACTACGTAGTTGTCAACGCTTACAATGTAAATGGCCAACAATGCACAGGTAATCCTTTCGGGATTGATCCCGGCTGGGTTAATTGCGGATCAAACGATGCTGTAACTGTCACAGTCACAACTGTAGCAGCAACCCCAACCCCAACTCCCACACCTGCCTCTTCATGCAATGCTGCGTGCATTGCAAGTGGTTATTATTATGGAATATGCCAAGGTGCATGCGGTGGAAACTATGATGGATCGCCTAGTCAATATGAATGTGCAAGTAATATTGGTGCACCTCTTTGCTGTTGTTCACGTGTGCCAGCCACTCCAACTCCAACCCCGACTGGCGCTCCAACTCCCACTCCAACTCGAGCTCCCTCAACATACGACATTTCTGGTACTGTTTGGGTAGATACCAATGGGAATGGGTTTAAGGACATATTAGAAGATGGATTCCAGAGCGCTCGCATAACCATAACCGGCGGTGCTTTTAGGAATACAGACAACTCTGGATTTTACCTTTTTTCAAGTCTAGCTTCCGGAACATATACAATTACTCTTACTGTACCTTCTGGCTATATCTTAACCACTTCAAATCCTGTCACCAGAACCCTCCCGAACAATGCCACAGCTAATTTTGGGATACAACCCCTATCAACCATCTCTGGAACTGTATTTGTGGACACTAATGGGAGTGGGGCTAAGGACACAGGAGAACCGGGATACAGCGGGGCTACCCTAACCGGACCCGGCGGTGAGACTGATACTACAGGCGCCAGTGGATCTTACGGTTTTCCAGGTCTAGCTTCCGGAACCTATACAATTACTCTTACTGTACCTTCTGGCTATATCTTAACCACTTCAAATCCTGTCACCAGAACCCTCCCGCCCGATGCCACAGCTAATTTTGGGATAAGATTCAACAAGCCAGACCTGGTTGTCTCAAATCTTAGTGTCCAGTCGGTTGCCGCAGGCCCGATAACACCAAGAGATGGCAGTAGCTTTGATACCAATGGCGGCTCGGGCGCAAGTTGGTCAAATCCAACCTATGCTCAGACTTCCAATAGCCAGCGCGCCTCTGTTTCACTGGACGGTAATCCCAGTTCCCGTTATCTTAAGGCTCAAGGCTTTGGTTTTAACATTCTACCCGGTTCTACCATCAATGGTATTCTCGTTGAGGTAGAACGCAGGGCCGAAGAAGAAGGCTGGGGCGGCAATCCCAGAATAGTAGATGATGTCATCAGACTTGTCAAAGCCGATGGAACAATTGGCGGAAGTAACAGAGCAGGCAGTAGTTACTGGCCAGAATCGGATGCTTATACAAGCTATGGCTCAGGTACCTACCTGTGGGTCCTAACCTGGACACCGGCCGATATCAATAATTCCAATTTTGGGGTGGCAGTCTCGGCCAGGAATGAGGGTGATGACGCAATTGCATACATTGACCATATCCGTATCACGGTGTATTTAGCTTCCGAAGCAGGAGAGTCGTTAGAAGCAGTCTTTACCTTAAAAAATAACAGTTCTATTACCACGCCACCCGGGGTTAATTTTAGGATTGATCTTTGGCCGGACCGCACCAGCTCTCCCAATCTTGGAGAACTAAGTGATTGTACCCCGACCCCTTGTAAGATAGACCAAACAGAAATGGCCGCCAATGAACAGAGATCCGTGACTATACCTTTCACCGCTCCCTTAACCGCTGGAACAAAGACGGTCCAAATTTTGGCTGATTCGCCGGACGTCATTGACGAAATGGAGGAGTTAACTAATAATAGGATATCTAAAATCTACTTTGTTACTGCACCCCCAACATACACAATTTCTGGAAATGTATTTGTAGACGCCGATAAAAATCGGCTCAAGAATGGAGGGGAGACAAACTACACAGGCGCAATCACTATTTCCTCAACAGAAGGAACTGTATCTGCTCCCTCTGGTACTGGGGTTTACACTGTAGACGGTTTAATAGAAGGAACATATACAATTTCTTACACAGATCTTCCTTCTGGATATCAACTAACATATCCTCTAAACGGTCCCCCGCCCTCTTTTACGGTTACGGTTGGGGCATCTTGTTCTGTTGGCGGTTCAAACAGCGCAACTTGCGGTGGAGGAAGCATTTCAAATCTTAACTTTGGCATAACCAATTCAAATCCATGGATCCAGTCAACCTGTACAGATATAAGATTTGATACTGGCTTTGATGACCCCATACCAATAACCGCTGATCCTGTTCTCTGTGGCGGGCCAAATGCATCTATCAATGCATCTATTTCAGTCGTTTGCACAACTCCGGGAATCATTATGTCTGGAGACAGCTCATATTCCTTTGGTCAAGGACAGGCCTCATCTACGAACTGGGTCGTGGGGGGAACTACCTATCCGGAAGTTTTTGCTCCCACAAGAGGAGGCGGCTTTGCAACTTCTTACGCATATGTCTTATCTGTTATAAAACAAGCAGGTCTAACACCAACGGATCTTTCAACCGTATGTACCCTTTCAAACTGCACTTTACCCGCAGGATTTTCTCACGGTCTTTACAAGGCAAATTCTGATCTCTACCTTAACGCTTTTACATTCCTAGCCTCATCAAATTATGTAATCTTGGTCAACGGAAATCTCTACATTCGCGGTAAAATCCTCGTACCAAATGGTTCAACCGCAACCTTTATTGTCTCTGGCAACATTTATGTAGACCAAACCGTAGGAGAAGCAGTTATTTCATCAACAACCCCTGATATTGAAGGCTTCTATAGTACGGATAAGAGTTTTATAATCCAGGGTACAAACGACTGCATGGTGGGAGCGGATTTACGACTAAATGTTGCCGGCACAATTGTAGTTAATGCAGGACTTACGGGCGGATCATTCCAAAACTTAAGAGATCTTTGCGGAGGAAATCTTTCCTGTCCTGTATTTTCGATATCAGAAAGGCCAGATTTTATTCTAAATGCTCCGGAGGTAATAAAAAGACAGAATGCAATTTATCAGGAAGTAGCACCCTAGCGCAAAGCGCTAAGGAAATTCTAAACACTAAATCCGAAATCCTAAACAAATAATAATGGACCAGATCACAAATAATAAACGGTATGACCTAGAAGAACGATGCTTAAATTTTGCCAAGAGGGCCAATAAGTATATAAACCATTTACCCAAGACTATTACTAATATCGAAAATGGAAAACAATTAGCAAGATCCGTAGGATCTGTTGGAGCAAATTATATAGAAGCAAATGAAGCGCTAAGCAAAAAAGATTTCATAATGAGAGCTAAAATTTGCAAGAAGGAAGCTAAAGAAAGCAGATTTTGGTTTACTCTTTCAGAACCTTTGCAAGGAGAACAAAAAGAAAAAGATCTGCTCATTCAGGAAGCAACAGAACTTATGAAAATCTTTGGATCGATTCTTGAAAAATCTAAATAGTTCTGGGATTTGAGGATTTAGAATTTAAATATTGTTTAGTATTTAGATATTAGAATTTAGGATTTAATTAAGATAAGTGATTTCTTCCTCTAGTTCCAGCTTGTATTTTTCTTTTATAATCTCTTTTATTTCTCCAATTAAACTTCTTACATCTTCCGATGTCGCGTTGCCAAGATTGACAATAAAATTAGGATGCTTTTCGGAGACCATTGCGCCTCCTTGTCTTTTCCCTTTTAAACCTGCTACTGCTAAAAGTTTAGCTGTTGGCAAAATAGGAAAAGGATCATCTTTTATCGAACTACTTAGTCCTCCTAATAATTTTTGGGGAACTTTTTCGATTGGGATGTTTTTGAAAATACTTCCTATATTTGGGTATTCTAGAGGATGTCTTTCTTTCCGATAATTGATCTTTTTCTCGATCTGTCTTTTAATTAAATCTTTATTGCCCCCTTGAAGTTTTAATTCCACTGAGATTATAATTTCACTTTTCCCCTCCCCGTCTTTAAAAATACTTGATCTATACCCAAAATTGCACTCTGAGTTTTTTCTTTTTCTAACCTCGTAGGTTGCGAGATTACCAACCTCGTAGGTTGAGAGACTTTCGACTTCGTAAGCACTATCTTTTATTTCCCCTTTAAATGCTCCAGCATTCCCCCTGACAGCGCCGCCGATTGTGCCAGGAAGACCTCCTGCCCACTCAAGTCCGGATAGACAATTTTGAACACAAAAATTGAGCAAATCCTCCAATAAAACACCGGCGCCGGCTAAAATCTTAATATTGCCAGCCTCGCCAACCTCGCAGGTTTCGTGCGTGCAACCTGCGAGGTTACAATAACCCAATATCCTGATCTCTTTTATTTTATTGTGAATAACAAGTCCATTAAATCCTTTATCGCTTACTAAGACATTCGTCCCCCCACCGAAGATAAACATATCCTGCGAAGGTGATTTTTTTGAGATTTTTTTCCATTGTTTAAGGCCTTCGATTAACTCCTCAACGCTTGAAACCTTAAGAAGATACTTGGCTCTGCCCCCGATTTTGAAATTGTTGAGGTCTTTTAAAGAGATATCTTTTTGAATCGAAACCATAAGCTACCTACTCGGGGCGGGTTTTAGAGCTGCTTTTGTGTCAATTGTCTTCCCATTTCTCCAAACTGTAATATTTATGCTGTCTTCTACTTTTTTTCTTGAAATTATGCCTGCAACGTCTGTTTTGCCCTCAATCCTTTTGCCGTCGATTTTTATAATTATATCTCCTTTCTCAATTCCTGCCTTTTCTGCCGAGGAACCAGCGATAACTTCCTGAACAAAAGCGCCCTCCGGGACATTATTTAAAAGAGCAACATCCCGATCTATAATCTTATAGGCAATTCCCAAATACGGCCTGTTAAACTGGCCGCTTTCATTAAAATTTTTAAGCGAATCTTTAACAACGTTTATCGGAAGCGCAAATCCGATATTTTGTCCTCCCCTTGCAATTGCGGTGTTTATTCCGATAACTTGCGAAGAGGAGTTCAAAAGAGGGCCTCCGCTGTTTCCGGGATTAATTGCCGCAGATGTTTGTATAACATTATCAAGCCGCTCAACATACCCTTCAAATTCCGATCCTGCTGTAATCCCCCGGCCTAACCCAGATATTACTCCTGTTGTTACAGTATTTCTAAATTCACCAAGCGCTGTTCCGATTGCAATTGCAAACTGACCTACTACAAGTTTTGATGAATCGCCCATTTCAACAGGCTTTAATTTCTGAGGCGGATTTTGGGAGGGGTCGATTTTAAGAATTGCAATATCATTTAGCGGGTCTCTGTAGATTTTTTGAACATCGTATTTTTTATCGGCTGCGGTTATTATCTGATAAGAAACTCCGCTGTCTCCCACGACATGTTTGTTTGTTACAATAAACCCGTCTTTTGAAACCATAAACCCAGATCCAATATTTTGGGACTGCGGTTGCGCGGGAGATTCAAAGATTGAAAAAGGTCCAAAAGAAAACTGACGGGAGGACGAGGAAACTTCAACAACTGTTACAACCGAGGGTCCAACTTTTTTAACAGCATCTATTACTATAGATTCTTCTGTAACAATTTTTACTTTTTCTTGCGAAGGCGCTTCGGGATTTTTAAGAGCCTGAGGCAGATAATTTGCTACAGCGCTTAAAATGAATAAAACAGCAACTAAAATAGCGGCAAGAATTATTAACCTTCTCATGTGTGATTATTTTACTAATTCTTCTATTGCTTTTTCAAGTTGAGAATCGCGGGGTTGGTCTTTTTGATCAAGCGAAACAGATATATCCGGGACCAGTCCTTTCCCGTTTATCCAAGTTCCGTTTGGCGTAAGCCATTTTGCAATAGTTATATGAAGCCCGGCTCCATTCCCCAAATCCCGAGCCTCTTGGATTGTTCCTTTTCCAAAAGATGTCTCTCCGACTAGTTTTGCTCTACCATTATCCCTTAAGGCTCCGGAGACAATCTCGCTTGCCGAGGCACTCCCTTTATTGATCAAAATCACAATTGGTGTATTTACAAATAACCCTCTTCTTGAAGCTTTAAGAATAGACCGCTCTGCCTGCCCACTTTCCTGTATCACAACAGGCGTCCCCTCCTTTAGAAATTCCGATGCTATAAAAGCTGCATCTGTTAAGTATCCTCCGGGATTATTTCGTACATCCAGAATTATTCCTTTAAAATTTGGGTTGTTCGCAACTTTTAAGTTGAGGTTATTAACAAGAGCGAGCCAGTCTTTATTTGTGTTATCTCCAAACTGGGAGAGCTTAAGATAAATAATCTCATCATTCTCATGGGATTTAAGAAGTGAGGATAATTTAATATTTTCTATATCTTTAACTTTTTTTATGAAACCGTCTATGCTTTTCACCACAATTACATCTCTTATTATTTTTATATCCTGCGGAGTTTTTGAGTCTTTATGAAGGATAGAGAGCGTAACAACAGTTCCCTTAGCCCCTCTTATTTTCGAAACAGCCTGAGAGAGCGTCCAGCCTTCTATGGATGCGCCGTCTACCTTAAGAACTGTATCCCCTGCTTTTATGCCCGCCTTTTGCGCCGGGCTTGAGTCCAAAGGCGCAATAACAATAATCTTCTTATCTTTTATTCCAAGTTCTGCTCCGATTCCCTGAAATTGCCCTGCAAGCCCCTGTTTAAAATCATTATTTGAGACAGGAGGAAGATAAATTGTATACGGGTCTCCGATGCTCTGAACTAGCCCCGATATCGCACTGTTTAGCATTTTAGAAGGATCTAATTTGGATTTATCATAATAATTACTCTCAAGGCTCTGCCATACTGTCCAAAAGTTGGAAAAATCCAGATTAGATAAGGAAGGCGGAGGTTCTTTACTTGATATTGATAGGGCTGGTTTATAATTTTTCCAGTCTAAGGAAATTTTATTAAGCCCAAAATAATAGCCGCCAAAAAAAGCTATTAGAATAAGGATTATAATTTGAAAACCTCGCAGCCTATCCTTCATAAATAATAATTATCTTCTTTTCGCAGTCCATATAAATTTTTTTACCATTGTGCTTTGCAAGTTTTTCAAAATTTTCACCACTTACCACAAATACTGGTGTTTTTATCATCTTTTTTTCTAAATCATCCAAATCTTCATCTTTAATATTCACAGAAACTAGCCCCGCTATCCCAAGCCCTATTGATTTTGATATTGCCTCTCTTGGAAAAGCTTTTCCTAAAATTATTTTTCCTCTAATCTCCCCATCCAAATCCTGCGAATCTACCTCTTTGTTGCCTATTAAAACCAGTTGAGCTTGTATAATTCCTTTTCCGCAAACCCTATCTGCCAAAATCGCATCTTTGTCAGTCTTTATTACAATTTTTTCATTATCGCACAATTTAACAACTCCATCAACAGGCGAAAATAAATTTTCTACATTTGCGCTCTTTTTTTCTCCTCTTATGTAGATAAATCCTGTCTTTTCATCAAACTTAAAAATTGTTCCTGTTATCGGACTTGCGATTTTTTTTCCTCCAATACCTAAGAATCCTTTTTTAACTGCGAGAATCGTGCCTTTTTCTGCTTTGTCTCCGGGTCTTTTGATAAGATATTTTAAGACTTGACCGGGAGAAACGCCGAGAAGCTTGCCTAAATCTCCTCTTTCATCATTTTCTATGGTTCTTTCTGCTATAACCTGGCCTAAGGCTACATTATCACCTGTTTTAACCTTTGGAACAAAATCTTCTTCAAGAGGTATGGACAACAAAGTCATTATCAAAAAAGGGTTTAAATTTCTCGAGCCGTAAACGGCAATAAAGCCAAATGTCTTGCCTGTTTTATTTTTTTTGAAACAACTCTTTGATGTTTTGCACAAACACCGCTTCGACCTCTTGGAATAATCTTGTTTCGCTCGCTTAAAAATCTTTTAAGAACCGCTGTATCTTTAAACGACGGTTCTTTTTTGTCTTTACAAAAATAGCAGACTCCTTTTGTTTTAGGTTTACGAATTTTTATTCTCTTTTTAGCCATAAACTAATTGCTAGACAGAATACAATTCTAACAATTTCTTCAAGATTTGACAACTGGTTAAAACTAGTTGCTAGGGGCTAGTGTTAAAATGGGATATCGTCCGGAGCAATTTCTTCGTTAGGAGCTTCTTCTGGTACTTCCTGGGATCCAGGCTCTTTTTTGCCCTTTGGCCCCGCCTTTGGCGGGGTTGATTTTCCTTTCAATTTTTTACCGCTTGTTTCTTCGGCTACTTCCTCTGGTTTTTCCTCCATTTTCTCTTCCTCGGGTCTTCTTGAGTCAAGTAAAATCATATCGGATATTATTATCTCTGTTGTTGATCTTTGTGTTCCGTCCTGAGCGTTCCAGGATCTTGTAGAAAGTCTCCCCTCGAGATAGACCTTTCGCCCTTTAACCAGAAACTGGCTGCAGATTTCGGCCAATTTATTCCATGCGACTACTCTGTGAAAATCAGCCTCGTCTCTTTTTTCTCCTGTTTCGGTAGTCCATCTTCTGTTTGTAGCAACACTAAAAGAGCAGACAGCAGTTCCGTTTGGAGTGTACCTAAGCTCCGGATCCCTCGTTAAATTTCCAATAATTTGTGCTCTGTTCAAACTCCTAGCCATATCCTTAAAATTTCTAATTACTAATTTCTAATTGACCTAAGCGCTTAGAATAATTAGAGCGATTAGGTTAATTAGGTCAATTTTCTTACTTCTTTTTAAGAAGTAAGTGTCTTAAAATATTGTCGTTTGTAATAAGTTTTTTTTCAAAATCTTTTGGGAGCTCTCCTTTTAGCTCAAAAACCCAATTGAGATAGTATCCTGCGATCTCCCTTGTAATAGAATAGGCAAGGGGTTTTTGCCCCCATTCTTCTTCTTTGACAATTTTAAAATCAGGCAAAAAGCCTTTAATGGTCTCTAAAAGTTTTTTTCTGTTTGTCTCCGAAAGCGAGGTTTTAAGAACTAAAACTAATTCGTAAACGCGCATTGCCCACTCATCCTAGCATATTTAAAAATGAAAAAGCAAGCCCCCACTCTTGTCTTTCATCTTCCTTTATGATATAAAAGGAGCATCGTGAGGAATTTATTTATTGGTATTGCTGTTGGCATCATTCTAATTGCATTTGTAGGAGGAGCTTATTATTTTGGCAAAAACCAAAATGAGATACCGCCAAATCCAACTCCCGCCCCGACACAATACATAAGCTCAGCACCAACACAAATCCTAACAGAAGGCATGTCTCCTACCTCGGTTCCAAAAAATACAAGAAGTTATGTTTCTGAGAACATTATTGCAGCTGTATCTTCCAAAAATTATGCGGCTTTAGAAGGATATATGTCCGATACTGTGAGTGTCATTCTATACGCTTCAGAATGTTGTGGACAGATCAGTAAAGCGAAGGCAACAGGGCAAATGTCATATCTTAACTCAAGTAGCGGAACTTGGGATTTTTCCGAAAACAACTCCACAAGAGCAAAGCTTATACAAAATAACCCTCAAAATTTTTCCTCCGATATGATAATTGGAATTTCTTCTGATAAGTATGCGGTCGGCTTTAAATTAAATTCGCAGAATGAGATTGAAAAAATAATTCTCGTATCGAACTATTCGCTTATAGTTCCCTGATCCGGGGGCAAAATTACTATCCGATTTTAAATTCAATCACGTCTCCGTCTTTTACTATATAATCCCTTCCTTCAAGCCTTATTTTCCCTTCCTCTTTTGCATTTTTCCACCCGCCAACAGATAATAAATCCCCAACTAAAATTACTTCTGCTTTAATAAAGTGTTTGGCAAAATCTGTGTGGACTAAATTCGCCGCATCGATAATGTTTGCGCCGTTTTTAATTGGCCATGCTTGAGTCTGTTTCCCGCCAACAATCGTAAAGAAAGTTATTAAATTTAATAATTTGTAAGATTCTACAATAACTTGATCTAATCCTGAACTTGCTTGCCCTGAGTTTGTCGAATGGGCCGAAGGATCAACACCTAGCTCCCTAAGATAGCCCTCCTGTTCTGATTCTGAAAGATCTGAAAGTTCTGCTTCTAGTTTTGCGCAGATTTTAATGAATGAAAACGGAAGGCTGAAATCCTGCCTGCCGGCAGGCATGGCTTTTTTTAAATCTTTTTCGGAAACATTTAATACATAAATCGTTGGCTTTTTTATGCTTGCTAATTCAAGTTCTTGATTAACAGTTTCAACATCGATTATTGGGTCAATTTTCTGATAAGGATGCAAAACACTCGGGTTTTCAAAGACCCTTACAATATGTAAAATCGCATCTGCTTCTCTTATATGAGCTAAGAACTGATTTCCTAAACCTTCGCCGGCATGCGCCCCTTTGATCAGACCTGCTATATCTATAAATTTTATTGAAGCAGGTACTTTTTTATTAATATTTGCGACTGCGGCAATTTTATCAAGTCTTTCGTCAGGCACCTCAACTACACCCACATTTGGTTCAATTGTCGTATACGGATATTCACCAACTTGTGCGATCTGTCTTTTTAAAAGCGCATTAAAAAGTGTGGACTTCCCACTATTTGGCAGGCCAACGATCCCGATTGATAAGGACATAAGAGGATTATATCCTAATGGAGGTCAAGATTCGAGCTCTCTACTTTATAACCGACCTATAAGTTGAAAAAAGGCTTTTGTTACTAGGCTGCTTGAGTTAGTACAAATTTACCTCGCTTTGCATAGCCTTCGAGACGGTTATATTCTTTGTTTTCTGCGTCAGTCAGAACTGATTCAATTTTTTTTCTGCCCAGCAATCTGTATCTTTCTGCTGATGCTTGTGGATCAATTAATTCTTTAGCTTCTGCTTCGATAAGAGCTTTGTATGCTGCATCTTTTGCCTCTAATTGTTTCTCTGACAAATTTGCTTCGAACAATCCAAAACTCGCCATCTGATTCAGGTTTTCGCGCTCCCTTCTTTCTTCCTCGCTTAAAACACCGTCAAGCTGTTTTTGCCCCAATTCCCTAAATCTTGCCGCAAGTCCTGAGTATTTTTCTCCCAAAGGTAAGCTCTCTGGCGTAACAGCCACTCCTGACGGCGGACTAAACTCCGCTTGGGTGGTAACGGGTTCCGTGCTGTCCAACGTTCCTCGTTGTTGGGGCTCAACTGCCTCTGGTGTTCCATTATCCTGCATTACTTATACCTCCTTAAGAATATCTATATATTATTAATAACAGTTATCTATAGCATCGTCAAGTCTACAGTCCCGACTGACAAGTTGATATTGAAAATTATAGCAGATTTCAAATGATTGTTGACAAAAGCTACGATAATTCTTACAATCAAGTCAAGTTAATATCTTTTATCAATTGAGTTAAATTGCTGACCGCAAACGGAGGCAATCCCAGTTCAAACGGGGTTGCCTTTTTTTTGCAGGCTTTATCGATGAATTACAAAAAGATTTTATCTGAAAAAATTAAAACAAGAAAAGCTGTTGTTGGCATTATTGGAATTGGGTACGTCGGTGGAGCACTTGCTCAAGGAGCTGCTACTGCAGGATTTCGGGTTTTTGGATTCACCAGAAGTACGACCCGCGCTAATCATGTTAACAAACAAAAAATCCATAATTATACCGCTACTACCGACATTACTCTACTCTCAAAATGCAGTATCATTTGTATCTGTGTTCCTACTCCGATACACGAGAACAAGTCACCCGATCTTGAACCTCTTCAGGACGCGCTTTCGAAGACAGCCGAATATTTAAAACCCGGATCACTTGTTATTATCGAGAGCACCGTAGCACCCGGTACCACCCGAAATATTGCTCTTCCAATGCTTCAGACGTCAGGGTTAAAAAAAGAAGAAGAAGAGTTTTTTCTATCTTTTTCTCCTGAGCGAGTCGATCCGGGAAATAAAAAATATACTATATGTAATACTCCAAAAGTAGTAGCCGGTTTAAGCAACACATCCAGTGATCTTGCCTGTAAGTTTTTTCAGAGTTTTGTTGAAAAGGTAGTCCCCGTTTCCTCTATTGAGGCAGCCGAAATGTCCAAGATTCTTGAGAATACGTTCCGACTTGTCAATATAAGCTTTATTAATGAACTTGTTCCATACGCAAAAAGTCTGGGTGTTGATATACATGAAGTGATAAATGTGGCAGCCACAAAACCATATGGATTTCTGCCGCATTATCCCGGTCCTGGGGTTGGCGGACACTGTATCCCAGTTGATCCATATTACCTGCTTTCGGATGCGCGAAAACGGGGAATCTCACTTACCATAGTTGAAGACGCAGGTAGAGTGAATGAAGAACAACCAAAAAAAGTAGTCACCAAAGCTCTTGAGATTTTGAAAAAAACAAACGGACACAAGGCAACTTACAAGGTTTTGCTTCTCGGGCTTACATATAAAAAAGACATCGGCGATCAACGCGAATCAGCATCGCTTAAAATTTGGAAACTCTTGGAAGAAAAGAATGTCAATGTTTCTTACCACGACCCATATGTACCTTCATGGAACGACCACGTATCTGTGGAGCTGACCGATAAAACGCTTTCTGAAAATGACGTTATTATTATCACGACAGACCATGAGAATATCGACTATGCAAAACTTACCTCGCATCAAAAGCCTATCCTTGATACACGTAATGTACTGCGCAAAAACGGTTTTCCGTTTGTGTATGGAATATGAAACATGTTTTAGTAACAGGCGGCGCGGGTTTTATAGGCGCAAGTTTAGTTCGAAAGCTTCTTGAAAATGGCGA
Organism: Candidatus Levybacteria bacterium RIFCSPLOWO2_01_FULL_38_21; assembly: GCA_001782475.1. GTDB lineage: Bacteria > Patescibacteriota > Microgenomatia > Levybacterales > UBA12049 > 2-01-FULL-38-21. The sequence goes on from MFOT01000024.1 coordinate 63,107, forward strand.
TAAGGTTGTAGTAATTGATAATCTAATTACTTCAAACGGGGAAAGTATTAAACCGCTACTTAAAAATCCCAATTTCAAATTTATCAAACGCGACATAATAAAACCTTTGCCTTCATCAATCATCAATCATCAATCATCAATTGGGCATATCTTCCATCTTGCCTGTCCGACCGGCGTTCCGAATCTCACAAAACTTGCCAGAGAAATGCTACTTACCTCCGCGATCGGAACAATGAATGTTTTAGAACTTGCCAGAAAACACAAGGCAAAGTTTATATTCACAAGTTCTTCTGAAGTTTATGGTGATCCCAAAGTTTTTCCGCAGAACGAAAACTATACAGGCAATGTCAGCTCTGTAGGTATTAGAAGTCCATATGAAGAAGGAAAAAGATTTGCCGAAAGTCTGATTATGACTTACGTTCGAAAATATAATTTGGATGCAAGAATTGTCCGGGTGTTTAATACCTACGGACCCCTGATGTCTATTAACGATACGCGCGTTATTCCAAAATTCTTAAAACAAATTAGTAAAAACCAGCCTCTGACAGTTCAAGGAGATGGCAGGCAAACAAGAACATTTTGTTACGTTGACGATCTAATAAAAGGTTTAGTTCTTCTTATGGACAAGGGGGGGGAGGGCGAAGTTTATAATCTCGGGAGTAACAAAGAAATAAGTATAAATACCCTGGCTGGGCTCATGATAAAAATTACAAAATCTAAAAGTAAAACAATAAATATTAGTCGTCCGTCTCATGACCACAACCGCCGTCTCCCCGACCTGAGAAAAGCAAACAAACTTAATTGGTACACTAAGGTAGGCCTTGATGAAGGTTTAGAAAGGACCGTACGATGGTTTGGGTTTTAGCGTTCCTTACGCTTGCAGGATATAATTTTTCTTTTTGGCTAATTGTAGGAATAGCTAGATTTTTGTTCGAGAGAATCCCGCATTCTGATAAAAGAAAGAGGGGTCGGCCGTCAAAACCAATTTTGCCAAAAGACGTTGCGGCAGTCATTCCCGCGCATAATGAACAACGAACGATCGCAAAAGCAATAAGATCTCTTAGGAAGATTTTACCTGTGGGAAATATTTATGTTGCTAGCGACTACTCAACCGATAAGACGGTTAAAATTGCCAGATCTTTTAAAGTCAAGGTTTTAGACATTAGACCAAACAGAGGAAAAGCAAGAGCATTGGTTTACATAATGAAACGCTATCATCTATTAAGCCGCTTCAAAGCAATAATTATTCACGACGCGGACGTTGAGGTTAGTAAAGATTATTTGAAAAATGCATTGCCATTTTTAAAAGACCAAAACGTAGCGGCGGTAGCAACTCACGGAGTAACAAGACTTAAGAACTACAAAGTGCTTGAGAGATTTTATATTACTTATAGGTTGAGACTTTGGAGAATTCTACAATACGGAATGCGTTTTGGTCAGACATGGAAATACACCAATGTAACTTATATCATCCCCGGCAGTTTATCTCTCTATAGAACGAGGGTTCTTAAGAAACTTAAAATTGATGCACCTGATCTTATTATTGAAGATTTTAATATGACTTTTGAGGTGCGCAGAAAAAAACTTGGAATAATTGCCTATAATCCATCAATTTTTGGAGTTCATCAGGACCCTTACACATTTAGAGATTATACTAAACAATTAAGACGCTGGAATTTAGGTTTTTGGCAGACAGTTAAGAAAAACGGCATTTGGCCAAGTCTTTTCTGGCTTTCTATGGGGTCTTTTCTCATAGAACTTCTTCTTTATACGTTTTTCATATTGTCCGTGCCAATTTTAATATTTATTTTCATTCTTCATTCCTTCAATCCGATAAGCATTCCCCTTGTATCATCTTACTTAACATTCCTTGATCTTCTCATTGGACTATTCCTTATGGATTATGTCCTTACTATAATTGCAGCGGCTGCGGAGAGAAAACCTGAAATGCTTATTTATGGTCTTGGCTTTTTCTTTCTTCGCTATGTTGATGCTATCATCTATACATATACTCTGCCTTTGGCATTTCTGGTTAAATCGAAGGGCACGTGGAGCAGTCCGGAGAGAAAGTAATTAGAAAAGCAATTTAAGGGCTTTTGTAATGGTAGAAATCTCATCTTCAGTTAAGCTTGGGTGGATAGGAAGAGCAAGGGTCGTATTTGATATATCCTCTGCATTTGGAAAATCTTTCTTAGGCAATTTCAGGTAACGATGTAAAAGCTGATAGTTTTCAATGGGAATGACTGTTGAGATTCCTTTTTTTGCAAGATTTAATTTAAACGAATCTCTGGTTTTTTTATCTTTGAATTTAATTATAAAGCGATAGTGATTTAAATTTTTATCCTCTTTTTTTGGCCAAAACTCAATTTCTTTTTGTTTTTTAAGCACAGGGGTGTATTTCGAAGCAATATATCTTCTTTTCTTAAATAAATTATCAATCCTTTTAAACTGCACATTGCCAATAGCGGCGGCAAAATCTGTCAGCTGATAATTATATCTTACTCTGTAATTCTTACGACGATCATAATGGATCAGATCTCTGACGATTTTGTAATATTTTTTATTATTAGTTACAAGCATTCCTCCATGACCCGTGGTTATTACTTTTGTTGCATAAAATGAGAAGATGGTTATGTCTCCGAATGATCCCAGAGGTTTACCTTTATAGAAACCTCCAAGAGAGTGCGCACAGTCTTCGACTATCAGAAGTTTAAATTTCTTGATCTCATCGATTTTTGCCGGAAATCCAAGAACATGAGGAACAATAATTGCTTTTGTTTTCTTATTAATTTTTTTCTTAATCTCCAGAGGATCAATTGTGAACCAATTTTTTTCAATATCTACGACTACAGGAGCAGCACCCATATAATATATTGCGTTAAGAAGTGCAGTACAGACATAAGTTGGAACTATAACCTCATCTCCTTTTTCAACCCCGAGTGCGATTAGACTTAGATGAAGAGCGGCAGAACCTGAACTTGTCGCAACGGCATATTTTCCTTTGACATAATTTTTAATATTGTTCTCAAGTTTCCTAGCTTCCTTATTTGGTATAAGCCACTTACTCCTCAGAGTCCTTGCAACTGCTTTTATTTCTTGCTCATCAAGGTAAGGCGTATTATGTAAAATCTGTTTCATAAAACTAATGCTTCATTCCTCCGCTTAGAAAAAGAAGTGCATTTAATCGCATGCCTTCATTGGTAGAATAATCAGGGCTTCTTAGTGTAATTGTATTTTCCAAAAGATGTTTTTGATATCCTGGTTTAGTGGAGATAACCGCCGCCATTGCTGCTGTGGCGACAAAGGCTACCTCGACGTATTCAGTTTCCAGTGGGGTACCGGTTTTAGGATCATAACCTCCTCGGATTTGATCTGGATTTTCTGTCTCAAAAAATGCATTAATCTGCTGTAGTTGAGCTATCGCGTCTTTATCTTCATACCATAGCGCTGCCATCCCTTGTCTCCATGGGATACGAATTGCTTCATATCCGAATTTATCGTTGTTCCCTCCTCTTTGAGGCACCATACTTCCATCTGCAGTTGTCCAATCTGGCGGCAGAAGAGTTTGGCGTTTTGCTTTGATTGCAGCAAAAACTTGCCGTCCGGCCTCTGTGACGCGATCCCAATCGGTATTTCCTGTGTACTCTTTAAACAACTGATAATATGCAGGGGAATAGTATGAAGGGTTTGTTTCATAAAATCCTCCCCAATCATTCCCGCCTTTTAAAACATATGACCCCGGCTCAACGTCATGCTTTAAAATATTTTCAATCATTCTCGTTGCGTCATCTCTGTATCCACCCCATATGTTATCAGCAATAATAAGTCCATAAGCTATATCCAGATCAGCGTCTGCTGCGGAACTATCATCAGCCGGAGTATTATCTGCATTTATTTCATTGCTCATAAGCCCATCCGAATTTAAATGAGACTTGGCATATTTCCATAACGAGTCAAATGTAGGCTTATCTTCAGCATTAACTGCGTATATCATACTGTATGCAACAACTTCTGAATTTGAATTTCTTTTATCTTTGTCCCATATCGCACGAAGTTCATCAGCGTCTCCTAATCCCTCATTTCTAACCCAGGCGCTTTTCCATTCTTCGTATCCTTTTTGAAAAGCTTCTTTTGCAATTTGTCGTATTTCGGGATCAATTGAGATACCTTCTACTGGCGCTGTAGTAGTGGATTCTGTTACAGTTGGCGTTGTTGGGGGCCCTGCGGTGATAGTTGGTTCTGTTGTGGCTGACTCTGTTGTAATTGAGGTTGCTGTTGGATCTACTATTGGCTCCGCTGAAGGAATAACAGATACAGTGTCAACATTTCGCGTTGGGGCTGAACTACCTCCATTACTTGAAGAGCAAGCCTTCAGTGCTAAATCCAAGCCAGCGATCCCTGTTAATTTAAAAGCTCCTCTTCTAGAAATAACTGGACCATTTAACAAATGATCTAATTTTTCTGCTAATCGTTCAATTCTATCCATAATTAAAACTAATTCTTAAGCTTACCTACTTCTTCCCAGACTCTTGGGTCTTCTCCGCCCAATCTCCAGAAGGCAAGGCCTCCGACTCTAAATTCCTTTGCCAAATCAAAACGGGCTGAAGCACTCTCTGAATTTTCGAACCATATTACATACTTTTGTCCACTTTGTAAATACTCAAGGTAAGGGCTTTTTGAAGGACTGTCCCATTTAGTCTCCGCTCCATTTTCTTGTGCGGTAGATAAAATATCGAAGAACTTAAGGTCGTCACTTATCCCTGCATAAGATTTGTCTGATCCGACTCGCCATTTAACCCCATCAAGTCCTATGCCAAGAAAGACCTTCTCAGGCGGCACTCCTACTTCGCCAATTGCGTAACTTAGCACTCTTCTTATCCACCCAAATTCCCCGATTGAGCCGGGTTCTGAGAATAGTTCGTGCTGGGTATAGGTCATAAAATACATTTGATCTGCCGCTTTAGAAATCCGTAATAAATCCTGAGCATGTGCACCGTTGTTTTCCTGGGGGTCATTTTCTGAAGTCTTAGGGTGGATAGCAACTCCCAATACTTTCCCCTTTTTATGTAAGCTTTTCGAAAGTTCCTCAATAAATAGACTAAAGTTTTCCCTTTCTGATACCTTCAATGCTTCATAATCAATATCAATTCCATCTAAATTATTTTCATCTACTAGAGTGAGCAAATCATTTATGTGCTTGACTCTTTTCTCTTGAGTTGAGATAACTCTGGCAACCCTGCTATCATCGAAACCCTCTCCTTCTCCATAGTCTACTAAATTCGCTACAACTGCCAACACTTTTACATTGTGCGCGTGAGCAAAATCTATTATTGATTTGTCGACAATTGTCGATTTATAAGTTCTGAGATTTCCGCTTGCATCGACTCTGTACCAAAAAAACGAAACAAAATCAAAAGCAGATGTGTTCTTTGAGAAACTCTCAAACGCAGCTTCCTGATCCCAAAAAGGAATCCATCCAATAACCTTCGGGTTAAATCTTAAAACTTGCTGGCTTGGCACTTGTTTTTCTTTATAAAATTTATGTCTGTTGTATGACATAGCAATTAATAACGCAGTCCAAACTAAAAAAAATACTGCGGAAAATAATAAAAACTTTCTAAATCGCATCAAGTACCCACTTCTTTCCTTTGGTGAATAAATAGTGAATGCTTGAGTACGGGTACATTGCAGTTAAATTATTATTTACAAACTCATGATTTAAGCCTTGATTTTTTATTTCATTTAATCTTGTCTCATCCAAGTATTCTCTTGCTCCAACACCGGATAAATATATATCGCCTTTGTATTTCTTACATATGTTTATTAAAAGCTCATGTTTTATTCCCGAAACTTCCTCATCGATCACAACAGGTGTTTTTATGTTTAAAATGTCTCTGATCGTTAATATCATCTCAGCATTTAAATCTATAAGTCTCTTCCAATTTTTCTTGTAAACCGAAGTGATCTCTGAAATGTACTCCTTACCTTTGGATTTTCCATAAATCATCTCAAGCGTCTTTATGTGTTTTTTTCTCCAGTCAGCTTGGTTATTTATCAAAACATCCTTAACCTTTTGATTTTGCGACCCAAAAACCGGCACTGTAAGCCATATATCATTATTGAGTCCTTTTATTTTGTGTCTTTGCTGCCAACCTTCTTGCTTTTCAAATTGAAGATTACTAATTACGACAAAAAGGTCGGAAAGTCTCATTTTATTAAAGAATGCAAGATTAGGCAGAAAATTTGGCTGGTGAGCTGCTATTTTCATAAGCCGTGCGCGTATCTATGAATAAAAAAACCTTCTGAGAAATCGTTGCCGCTCTGTGTCCCTCGAAGTTTTGCTAAGGTTTTAAGTGCTTCTGGAGAACGTGGATTTGGGAAGTTTCGAAGCTGAGATCTGTATAACCTTATTGCTTTTGATTTATTCTCAATCTCCTTTTCGTTAAGTGGAATAAAGAAATTCGGTATGAGCTGTTCTCCGCTATTCCAAAAATCTACCAATTCCTCATATCCCAGAACAATTGACACAAAGTGTTTTACATCTTTTTCCGAAGGACGAAGGCCTGCATGCGCTGCGTAAGCTGCGACCCGATGATCTTGATTGTACGAGTGGAATGATGGAAAAGCAACGATTGAGGGTCGGACCCTCTCAAGAGAAACAATACCTCCCCGCTCTATCGTATCCATTATCGGAAGTTGTCCGAGTCTATCGAGCTTTAGATGATATTTATTTCCAGGGAATGCGATGGCGTAATTATCGTATTTTAGAAATGCCGCAACTTTTTTTATTTCTTTTTTCCGCTCTGAGGTTTTTGAGACTCCGTTTTTTGAAAAATCTTGGGCATCGCCCAGCGTCAAGAACAAGACATAAACTTTCCCGCCTTCTTTTTTAATTTTTTGAATGAGTCCGCCGCACCCAATGACCTCATCATCCGGATGCGGAGCAATTACTAACAATCTCTGCCCTTTAAAATCCATCATGTAAAAGGGCAGTATCGCATAGGATATCATAGAAGAAAACTTCTTTCAAGAAGAATTTCTAGAATGAGAGGTTTATAATTTTTTCGCTATCTTGTAGAGTCCGAATAAAACGGCAATAAGAAAAAGAATATTAATGACTATGTTTCCTCCAACTGCCTGATTTACGAAACCTCCGGCATTGGTAATCATTTTGGTAAATCCCTCAAGATTTTTCATTCCCAGATTGCCGGTTGCATTAAGGTATATAATAATACCTCCCGTTAAAAAGAAGATGATACTTGCTATTAAGTTACTCATAATTAGCGTTCTTTCCCTGCCAAGAAAGTGAAACTTAAGAACCGGTTTTCTAAGCACCATAAATCTATCCATCTTTCCCGAAAGAAAAACCGAAATGATAAGAAGAGGTGTTACCATCCCAAGAACATATAATGCGCCGATACCTAATGCGCCGAGAAAATTGGGTGAGAGAAAAGTAAGAGTCAGAATTCCAATAAGAACCGGCGCGCAGCAGGCGCTTGTTATTCCGGAAAAAATACCCAAAGTGAAGATCGATAAAACATCTGTTTTCCCCGAAGCTCCTTGAGAAAGATGCGGCATGGGAAGTTTAATATCAAGAAATGTTACTAGAGCTGTTGCAAGCATTACTAAACCGCCAATAAAGTAGATCGTATCATGATAGACAAACAAAGCCTTTGAAAGAAGAGCAACCCCTAGAACTGCAGGCATCATTACTATAAAGATGCCAAAGCCAAATACAAGCGTCATTAAAAGTACTTTTTCTTTTTCCTTAAATACACCACCAAGATAGGCAGGGAGAAGAAACGTTATGCAGCATGGAGCAAAAAGGGCAACAGTTCCTGCGGCAAATGCCGCGATAAGAGATGTCTGAAAAAGTGCATTTTCCATTTATGCTCCGCACCCTCCCGGAGCAGCGAAACCTGGAATATTCTGTACTTGTTGGTGCACTTTTTGCATACCTTGCAAAGATGAATACTCGGCTGCAAGAACTTTTTTTGCGTCAACGGTATTCCATTTTGCCCCTTGCTTATCAAGATATGCTGCAAGCTCAACGTATTGCTGAGGAAACCAGAATGAATTAAGCGCTAAAACGTCTTTGTATATTTGACGCTCAGACACACCTTGTTTTACCGCAAGCTCAATGTATCCTAAGGCTGCCATGCCGTGATTGCAGTCCGGAAATGATGTTGGATTACCACAACAAGGTCTATAAATATTCTGCGCTATTTTTTTAACAATTTCCTGTTGCTGTGGCGTTAGCTTAATAATCTCTTGCGATGAATAGAGTTGGCTGGTGGGTTTTGAGCCCAGATTCCATCCTCCGGTTGAAGCATAAGCCATGGGGTCTTTGTTTCCATACGTTTTCATTGCTCCCTCCGAAAGAATAGGATTTTTATTCACAAGTCCTAATGCCCATAATGTATTTACCATAAAACGTGAGTTTTTTTCACTAATCATCATGTGGTTACCAGATGGATTATTAAGGTATTTCATCTGCTCTTTTGCAAAAGAATCCTGAGCAAACAACTCTGCGTATTTTACCTTATCTATTACGCCTGATGAAATAAGCTGTTTTCCAATATCGTTCCATTTTACCGAAAGTATATAGCCTTGTTGAGGCACTACCTGCTGCTTTAATATCTGCACAAATTCTTCGGGACTTTTTGTTTTTTGGTAAAGAGCAGCAATCTGGTTATTGAAGTTTCTTTTCATAAGATAGTATTCAAAAAGACCAACTGCCGCAGATGATTCGATTATCAATATTACTACCAGGTAAAGAGGGATTGCCTTATTAAGAACTGACTTTAACTTTTTTCTGGTCCTCTTACTTCTCATATTATTTAATAACTGTCCCTGTTAATGTAAAAGTTAATTTTGAATTTCTGCTATCATTTGTTTCTATTAGAACAAATCTGTTGATTGGTCCAATTCCCTGCACTCCGTGAAAAGCCGGGTCAAAAATAGCAGTAAGCTTTGCTTTGTCTCCTGCAGGCACTTCCCCCACCCACGAAGAAATGCTATCCATGCCAAAGTCCGGACTATCCTCTTCGGCAATTGTTACGCGTGCCTTTGTGCAATGACATGATGTTTTTACATTAAAAACCTTAAGCACCCCGCTTCCTGCGTTTTTGATAGTAAAAGTTTTTGTTACATTTCCGCCGTTTATTGGTACGTTGCCCAAGTCAAAGCTTGTTGGTTCTAAGGTATATGCTTTGGCGTCTTTTGAGGCACCTGCTTTCGGCGTATTATTTGTTGTTGAGCCTAGAACGAATACACCGCCAAAAATAATAATAACCGTTATAACAATCACTAAGATGATCAACTTTTTTTCATTCATACACTTTTCCCATTATTTCTAAAGATTCGCATAATCTCTTCTACCGATTGCTTGGTCTTTCCGCTTTTTATAAAATCGACAATACATCTTTTTAGGTGGTTTTGCAAAAGAAGATAGTCAACTTCTCTAAGTGCACTTTGGACTGCCCGGGATTGGTTGATGATATCGATGCAGTATTGATCTTCCTTGATCATTTTTGTGACTTTCTCAAGATGCCCTCTTGTTATCTTTAAGCGATGGAGAATTCGTTCTTCTATATTTCTTGGTCTATATGCCATACCTGTGCTGAGTATACCGAAGTATATCCCCCTCCTGGGGATATTATCACAAAAATAAAAATACATTGCAAGTAGGAAAAGGCTATGTGGGCTGATTGCCGTTGTCACGCTTGTTTCTCCTAATTGCAAGCTCTTGTGCGCCAGTGGTTCTTATTGCTTTTGGATCTTCATCAAAATATGGACGGAGTTTTTCGGCTCGGGTGGGATCGCGGAGTTTTCCTAAGGCTTGTGCTTCAATTTGACGAATTCTTTCTCGAACTACATTAAACTCCCGACCAATCTCTTCCAGAGTTCTCCCTCTGCCATCCTCAAGGCCATAACGCAATATAAGAACTTTTTGCTCTTTCGGTGGTAGGGTTGCTAACGTTTCCATTAATGCTTTTTTACGTTCTGCCTCAAAGCTTTCTTCGTGAACGTCTGGTCCTCTATCTGGTATAAATTCGCCAAACTCGTCTACTCCTTCGCCTACTGGTTCATTAAGTGAGACAATTTGTTGTGCTTTAATGGCAGCCAGAAGTACTGCCCCGCCTGCATCAAGCTCATCAGCCATGTCTTCAAGGCTTGGCTCGTAACCGAGCTCTTGAGCAAGCTGAGCTTTTACCTCCTTATACCGACGGAGCTTCTCTTTGGCGTGGGCAGGTATACGAATTGCTGATCCATAATTAGCAATTCCCCTGATAATCGCTTGGCGAATCCACCAGACAGCATAAGTTGAAAATCTATACCTTGGTCGATTATCGTATTTTGCCGCAGCAATCATAAGACCAATGTTACCGAAACTAATTAACTCGGGGAGCGATAAGCCCAGTCCTTGATATTTCTTAGCCCAAGAAACAGAAAGTCGCAAATTAGTATTAACCAAATCATTGTATGATTCAAGACCTTTGTACAGACGGTTAGTCTGCCGATCGATAAATTCCTGGAGAGTCCGTTCTCTTAGCTGGGTAGTCTCAATTTGCTCAATAGTCTCAAGCCTCTCTCTTACCTGGTCAACGTAACTTTCCGCAATTTTCACTAACTTGTTGTTAAAGTGGTCGAGAAGAAATCGGGCTTGTCGTGCTTGTAGTGATTGTTTATCTTCAAATAGGAAACTGATCTTTTCTTTCTGGGGTGGTGTTAGCAAGCTCGACTGGACTGTTTCCCTAAGAGCCAGAAGGGCCAGTTGACCAGCAAAAATTCGGCGAGCGCACCGCCATTGTTCCTCAGTTTCAAGTATCTTGAATTGACCAATCTCTTCTAGATAAAGACTGACCGGATTGATATCTTCCCCATCATCCTCCGCATCTGGATGGTAATCAATCGCTCCAACTGCTTCTCCGAGTCGTCCAATTAGTGATTTTGGGCCGCTTAAAGTCTCGGGGACAATGTCCTTTGTAGGCAAAATATTTCCTCGCTCAACCCCAGCGCTCATCATCTGAATTCTAGATAGCTTTTTAACATTTGTAAAGAGACAAAACTAAGTTTTCTGCCGACGGGCTAGAATTTTTCCAAGAGGGCTTCTTTACTGAGAGAATTGGGATGCATCAGCAGTATTTTTGTCAAGATCCGCGCCGACTGCATCGGGATTTGAATTTTCCACTTGCTGCAAGGCATTTAGAACATCCTGTTGGCTTGTGATTGGTTGTTTTGATACTATTTCTTGATTCTGATCGCTCGGCGTTGGCGTTATAATTTGCTGAGCCTGTGGTGTTGGAACAGCAGGCTTATTGGACTTACCCAGCGTTCTCGAAAATATTATTACGATAAGTATTATAGCTAGTACTAAAACTGCACCAATGATTAAAAACATTAATTTATTATCGCTCTTGGGCGATTTGCTCTCTTTAGGATCATCTGCTGAAGCTGAATTGTCAGCTTGTGGTTGGTCAAGCGGTTGAGAAGCCACTTGTTGATTTTCAACTGGTTGAGTGTTTTGTTGCGTACTATCCATTGTATTGTTTACTTGCGTATTATCTTGATTATCCATATTATTTTATTGTGATAAAGTTGGCAAAGCTGTCGGCTCTATGCTTGGCTGAGTGGCCGACCCAGTAGCATTCCCTTCTCCAGTTCCTCTTATTGAAGCAACTGCAACAATTAAGTTTCTCACAGACTTTTTATAAGCCTTAAGTCCTGCAATAACTGCGTGCATGTCTTCTTTGAATTGATCCAATTGCCCTTTAGGATCATTTCCATCGCATTTGAAATTCGCAATATCTGTCTGTATTGCCTGTAAAAGTGGTGCTATTGCGTTTTTATTTGTTTGAATATCCAAAACTAAAGCATTATAGTTTGACAAAGTCTTTCCTTGCGGAACCAATCTTGTCAAATAATAGTTTTGAATTCTTGTTGCTATTGAATCAAATACTTCTACCATACGGTTTGCATGGCGGATCATTTGATTTGAGCGATTAACTATATTTTTTTCGCGCAGCCGGCATACACGCAGTTTGGCTTCTTCAAGACGGCCTTTACCAAATGGAGGCGTACCCGATGGCCTATTGAATGGCAAAGCTCCTCCCGGTGAAGCAGGTTTTCCCCAAACTGTCGTATACGTCTGCTTTTTCAACAAACCCGGTGGAACATTCTGACCTGATGCTGAATTATCAACCGCAGAGACTTGAGAAGCAAAAACAAGTAATGAAACTGCAAGAATTATCAAAGATATTATAAAAAAATGTGAATTTAAAACTTTCCTCATCTTCTTAAAGAATACGAGATATTAAAGCATTTTGTCAAGTAACCTTTTTAAAAAAACTACTTAATTCTTTCTACGCTCGTTGTTCCGTCTTCATTGTCCTGAATCTCATACCCTAATTTTTTAATCTTGTGCCTTACTTGATCTGCGAGATGATATCTTTTTTTCTTTCGCAATTCATTTCTCTCCTCAACTAATTTTTGAATATTTTCCGGAATTTTTTCTTCCTCTTTTTTTATGTAATTTTTTGCATTTTCCAAATCAAGTCCCAAAACTTTATCAAATTTAAAAAGGCTTTCTGCCTTAGCCCTCATTGGATAGTCTGATTTAACAAGGTCCCAAACTATGCTTAATGCCTGCGGGATATTTAAATCATCGTTAATCGCATTAAGAAATTTTTCTTCATATTCTGCGCATCCGATTTTTGGTGTGTCATAAGTTGAAACAATTTCTCTTAAATGATTTAAAGCAGTTTGAGCTCCCTTAAGTGCTTTAAATGTAAAATTCATTTTAGAACGATAGTGAATTGTTAGTGTGAGGTAGCGAAAGGAGAGGGGGTCGAATCCTTTTTTTTCAAGATCAGAAATTGTGTAGATATTTCTCTTGGAACGAGACATTTTCTCTTCATTCACCAATAAATGCCCAGCGTGAACCCAGTAGTTTACAAATTTACTGCCGGTTGCAGCCTCGCTTTGTGCAATTTCATCCTCATGATGAGGAAAAATTAAATCCTCTCCGCCTGTATGGATATCGAAAGTATCACCTAGGTATTTGATGCTCATCGCAGAGCACTCAATATGCCAACCCGGAAAGCCAAGCCCCCAAGGGCTGTCCCATTTCATGAGCCTCTCTTTTTCTGCTTTTTTCCAGAGCGCAAAATCAGCACTGTCTTTTTTATCAGTCTCAAGCGATACTCTAACTGCCTTTAAAAGATTGTCCATCTTCGAAAGAGTATTTCCCGAAAGCTTTCCATAGTTTTTAAACTTTTTAACATCAAAATAGACTGTTCCGTCAACCTCATATGCGAAGCCTTTTTTAAGAAGGACTTTGATAATTTCGATCATCTCCTTAATATTTTCGCTGGCCTTAGGATAGACAGTTGCAGGCAGAATATTTAATTTCTTTTCGTCCTCAAGATAAATTTTTGTAAAATGATCAGCAATCTCTTCGGGTGTTTTTTCCATCTTTATTGCTTCCTCTATTATCGGATCTATCTGTTCGACTTGTGGTGAGCCTGTCGAACCATGATGTCCTGTACCGATATTCCGCATATGTCCTACATCGGTTATGTTCTTGATATATAAAACTCTATAACCGTTGTACATTAAAACCCGCCGCAAAAGATCCGAAGTGATATATGTTCTAAAGTTTCCTATATGAACTTCTCTATAAACCGTAGGTCCGCAGGTGTAAATACTAACCTTATCTTTATCAATTGGCTTAAACTCTTCAATTTTCCGGGAAAGTGTGTTATAAATTCTTAACATAAGAGGCTTATCCGCTTGTGCCGGGAAATTTCTCTACTCTCTCTCGAATTTTTTGAACAAGGGGCGGCGGTTCCTTTTTCTTTTTTTCCGCAAGCTCAACCATCTCCTCTCTTTCCTCCCGCTCAACTTTCTCAGTAGGCCTTTCTTCCTTCTGAGATTTAGGTGGATTTACTAAAGGTTCGTAATAAACTGCTTTATGAAGCTCTCGTCTTAACTCTTCAAGCTTTTTTTTCTTTTCTATTGCCTGCGGAGTATTATCCTCGGGCTGTTGAAGGTTTTGATTCGTTGATTTATTTGGCAACTGACCTACCTTCTCATCGCTTTCTTTATATAATGACTTAACAATATCTTGCGTATCTTGACTTCGCCCACTTATTTGTGATCCGGCCGCTTTTGCCGTATCGGAAACTGCAGCAGCAGCAACTTTTCCTGATTTTTTTATCAGGGAGATTCCCGACTCCAGTGCCTCCTCCCCGCTTAAAACTCCCCCCTTACTCATAAACTTGTCTTCCCTCCATAGCCCTTTGAAGTGTTATTTCATCTGCATATTCAATATCTGCTCCAACCGGAAGTCCTCTTCCAATCCTAGTAATTGTTAATTGTTGATTGTTAATTGTTGATTGTTCGCGAAATTTTTTCGCGATATACATCGCAGTTGCCTCCCCCTCCATTGTAGGATTTGTTGCTAAAATTATCTCTTTAATTCCTTCTTTCTTAAATCCATTTGATGATTCCTTGACTCTTTCCAAGAGTTCTTTTACGTAAATCTCATCCGGCCCGATATTGTTTAACGGATCAATTCTTCCATGAAGAACATGATAGACCCCGTTGTATTTTCCGCTTTTTTCAAAAGACAAAACATCCAAAGGGCTTTCAACAACACAAATTGTTGAGCTGTCTCTTTTTTCATCAGAACAGATATGGCACGGATCGCTTTCCGCAACCAAAAAACAGATTGAACACAAAACTGTATCTCTTTTTAGATTTTGGACTGATAAAGAAAACTTGTCCAATTCACCTTGAGGTACATGCAAGAGATAAAAAGTTAAACGCTGGGCAGTCTTAGGACCAATCCCTGGTAATCTCTCGAAAGATTCAACCAGATTTTGTATTGCTTTTGGAATTTTCATAAAAATTATTGCTCAATTACTTTATTGTTCGATCGCTTCAACAATTTAGCAATGAAACAATTTAACAATTTTTATTCTAGCTCTTTGGCTATCATCTCTGATATCGACAGAATTTCTAGCTTACCAAAACGCTTCTCTTCCGGAACATCAATCGTATCTGTTACGAAAATTTTTGATGCTCTTAAATTTTGCAAAATATTCTTTGCATCGTTTGAAAAAACAGGATGGGTTGCAAAGACAATATTTTCTTCTATTCCGTTTTTAACTAAAAGGTCAACAGCTGAGGCAATTGTTCTTCCAGTTGAAATCATATCATCAACAATAATAGCTCTTTTTACTCGTTTTTTCCAGCCTGAAGAAGCGCTATCTATTCTATTTGACTTGATATCTCCGCTTACCAAGTCTCTATCTTTAACTATTGATATAAAAGGCATATTTGAAAGCAGTTCTGATAAAATTTTTATTCTTCTTATTCCTCCCATATCCGGAGAAACTAGAATAGTATCTTTTAAAAAATGGGGGGTGGCGATCTCCTTTATTTTCTCTGCAATAATAGGAAGAGCGGAAAGATGGACAATGGGAATTGAAAAAAGCTCGGGTATTTTTATTGAATGAAGATCAAAGGTAATAAGCTTATCCATTCCAACTGCCTCAAGAGTTTCTATAATCACTTCCAAAGAAACTGCTTCGCCGTCTCGAAAAACATGATCTTGTCTCTGATACCCAAGATACGGAACAACTGCTGTTATTGATTTTGCTCCGCTTCGTTTTAGCGCATCTACAATAAAAAACAGCTCCATATAGTGAGTATCGGGATTTGGGGAG
The DNA here is from genome assembly GCA_001782475.1 of Candidatus Levybacteria bacterium RIFCSPLOWO2_01_FULL_38_21. GTDB lineage: Bacteria > Patescibacteriota > Microgenomatia > Levybacterales > UBA12049 > 2-01-FULL-38-21. Next base: position 78,841 of record MFOT01000024.1, read on the forward strand.
GTAGACTCAATAATAACAGTATCCTCATCTACTACTCTATCGGTAACCCGGACTCTTCTTTCTCCGTCTGGAAAAATAACAATTTCAAGAGGCGAGATTAGGGTATTTAAACTTTTTGTAATTTTTTCTGCCAACGGCTTATTGGAGGATCCGGAAAAAACCTTCATCAACTTTTATTGTACTATGAAGTTCTACTTTTTCCTAGGACCTCCTCGTCTTAAACTGACCCCGATAGATTTTAATCTATTCGAAATTGTTTGACCGCTAACATGCATAATTTCTTCAATTTCTTCTAATGACTTATTATCATCGACATACAATTGCCTCATTAAGGATAAGTCTAAATCTAATTTTCTTCGACCTCCAGGTCTTGTTTTAACTCCGGCTTCGCTTAATCTTTGCAAAACAGTTTTAGCTGATATATCTAATGGCTTTGCTATTTCATCTGCAGACATTTCTTCAGCTATATATTGCCGAGCTAATAAATTAATATTGATTTTAATTTTTCTTCTTCCCCTTCTAGTTGGTGTACCAGCTGCTCTCAGTCGACCAGAGATAACGTCCTTACTGCAAGTCATCAGATCCGCTATTTCTCTCATTGTCTTTTCTTCTACGGTGTATAATCTGACTACCTCATTTACATCTATATCGTCGCGTGGTCTGCCCGCATTCGTCTGTCTTTTTCCTTCCAACAATCTTCTAATTTTTCTTAACGCTCGGGCTTCTTTTTGTCTTACTGCTTCTCTTGTTATATTCGTATCAGAACCTATATCAGAAAGGCTACGAGGCTTTCCCTCTCCTGGATAACGTTGTAGCAGAACTTCTTGCAAACCAGAAGGTAGTTCATCAATAAGCCCCTTTTCCTCTCCCGCTCTTACCAACTCTACATTCGCAGGTTTTAAAACTGGAACTCCTTTTATATATCCTCTTCTTTTTTGCATTGATTCACTTATTTCCCCCACAGGAGGACCTTCAATTCTTCCCATAAATTTATCTTATAGTATAACTTAGATGAGTTCTGAAGTCAACGATGGAAATTATTGGCCGCCGCCCAAAAGGCCAGCAAGTCCTCCGCCCATTTGCGAAAGTTTTTTAGCCGCAACCTCTTGAGATTTTTTAATTGCTTCATTTATTGCCTCTTTTATGTCGTTGTCGGACATGCCGTTAGTATTTAGTTCTTTAATTTTCTGATCACCGGTAATTAGAATATCGACTCCGTTTTTTGATACACTTACCTCCTCTGACTGCAATTCCCTTTGAATTTGCATAGCCTGATCTCTCATTTTCTTTAAATCCTGCAACTTTTGAAATGGATTCATAAAATCACCTCCCCTAAGATTTTAACATAACCGAAACCGGAATTCTTTTTCCGCCGATCTGAAATAGAGCCTTTTCTATTATTTCCTTTGATTTTTTTTCATCCAGTTTTTCTTTGTGAAATTTAAATCTTGCTTCAATAACGAACTTTTTTTCATTATAACTTTTAAGACTGCAGCCTCTAAGAACTCCGGCAATAGAATGGTTTTGCGATTTAACTTTATTGATCAGCTCATGCCATAGAGTATTGTTACTTTGCCCATCTGAAGGAGAACTGAACGCCGACTTAGATTTATTTTCGAAATTCTTTTTTTCTGATTGTCGGCGTTCACTTAGCGAGCGGGGATTTTGTCGAGATTGTAATAAATCATTGCGAGCGTCTCCTGCAGTATGCGGCAAAGTAACAGAAGACTGATCCTGCGTAGACCACTCTATAATCGCAATCTCCAAAGGCAGCTGGGGTAAAACAGAATATTTAAGTTTTGAATAAGCATTTGTCAATAAATCCATAAGCATTCTGATATCCTCAATACTTAGAATATCCATACCTGATTGCTCCCCTGAAACACCAACTTTTACAAGCAGAAGCTCGTGAAGTTTAAGCATAAGCTTCTCTAGGAAATACTTCATATCAACGCCTGTTGTTGTAATTTTGTCAACAAGAAGCATTGCTTTTTTTACATTTTTTTCGGAAAGAAACTTAATCATTTCCCCTATTTTATAATCTAAATTTACCGCCTGATGCATCTTTTCAACCGTCTCTTTTGTAATTTTTTTATTTCCAACCTCCGAATAAATTTCCTCTAAAATTTTTACTCCGTCTCTAAAACTGCCATCTGAAAATTCCGAAATCTTAAAGAGCGCCTCTTTGTCTACGGAAATCTTTTCTTTTTTGGCAATCCGCAAAAACGCGCGAACAAGTTCGTTCGCTGTTGCCTTTTTAAAGGCCATATGAAAACAGCGCGACGCAATGGTTTGGGGAACTTTATGAGGCTCAGTCGTGCAAAGTATAAAAATAACATGATTTGGAGGCTCCTCTAGGGTTTTTAACAAGGCGTTAAAGGCCTCTGTTGTAAGCATATGAACTTCATCTATTATGTAAACTTTTTTTAGTGCCTGGAAAGGAGACAATCTAATCTTTTCCCGAAGGTCTCTTATTTCATCTATTCCCCTGTTTGAAGCTCCGTCTATTTCCAAAACATCTATATTTGTTCCGTTTGTTATGGAGACACACTGATCGCATTTATTGCATGGCTCAACTGATAACTTACGGCTTTTAGCTGTCTGCTTTTGGTTAAGTTTTTCGCAATTGACCACTTTTGCAACTATTCGCGCAGCAGAGGTTTTACCAAGACCCTTGGGGCCTGTAAAAAGGAGAGCGTGAAAAGAAGAAGGTCTTGACAAAATATTAGTCAGTTTATCTCTGACAACTTCACTATCCAGTTCTTCTATTGTTTGGGGTCTGTACTTGCGGTAAAAAACCATAAGCTAAGATTTATGATTTATGAATTATGATTTATGAATTTTAAAATGGTCAATGGTAAATGATAAATTGTCAATCGTTTGCTATTCATGGTTTATTCCAAGTAAGTGCATTATTCCGTGTTCTACAAGTTCTCCGATCTTTTCATCCACCAGAACTTCTTCAGCCGCTGCCTCTCTTATTACCTCAGGGTAGGATATAACAACATCACCCAAGAAAAGGACGTCGGAGGAAGTCCCAACTCTCTCTCCCTCGGCCTGGGAAAACGAAAGCACATTTCTTGTTTTATCTTCGCCTTTATATTTTTTACTAAGGGAGCGCATTTTTCTATCTCCGACAATTGCAATAGAAACTTCAACTTTTCCTACAACTCCCTTTTTTTTTAATAAATTATTAACCAAGGATCTAATACGTTTTCTATTTATTTTATATCTGCTTTCTACAAAAATTGGGACTAAAACTTCTTCCATATTAAATCCAGGTTTTCTTTATTCGTCTTGCTTCCTCTTGCTTTTGCTTGCGAGCCAAGGACGGTTTAAGATAAAATTCTCTTCTTTTTGCCTCTTGGATTATTCCTCCGGCAATTACTTTCCTTGAAAATTTTCGAATCAAAGACTCATCACTTTCTCCCGGCATTTTTTTAACAAATACCATAAAAACACCCCCTTTTACCCGCCAAAGCCTTGGCGAAGGCGGGCTTACATTCTTTACCTATTTTACTCTATTGAAACCTTTTTTCCAAGAGGACCGATCAGGTGAAAATGGAGATGATTTATAATCTGCGCACCGCCCCCATTTACAATAATTTTGTATCCTCTGTCTTCCAGTTTTTGATTTTTGATTAATTTTTGGATAACAGTTTTTAATTTACCAAAAAGCAGATTGTCTTCGAGATCCAAAAAATCTACGATGTGTTTCTTGGGCATAATAAGAAGGTGGACAGGCGCGATCGGATTAATGTCCGGAAAAACCATCATTTCTTGATCTTTGTATATAAATTCTTTTAGAATTTCTTTCTTTGCGATTTTGCAAAAAATACAATCCATAAGCCAGTTACTAGCCACTAGTTGCTAGTTGCTTAAATCTTTTCCAATACTTTAATTATTTCTGTCAAAGATAGCTTCGTTGGCTTCATTTTTGGATTTTTGACAGAGCCGTTTAAAAGCATTTTCCGACCGATATGAAGAAACCAAGTTGCTTGAGGGTCCATTTTTTTTAATCTTTCATAAACTAACGTCAAATCTATATTCTTGTTGATTGTTGATTGTTGATTGTTGATTGTTGATAAAGGCTTTGCCTTTATCCTAACATACCCTTTTCGCGGGTCTTTGCGAACAACAATTACATATCCCATTTTTTGAGACAATTTTATAACGGTGTCATTAATCGTTTCAAAACCTATTCCACGGCCGTACCGCGTTTTAAATTTTTTTCCTTTTTCTTTAATCTCCCGCTCTGCCCAAATTCTGTTTTCAAATTCGTGCAAAACCGCATCAAGGCATTGCATTACGAAACCTACATAATATTCATCCTGATCGGGCCTTTGAACCTTAAGTCCATCTAAAATGCCTACTAGAGAAAATTCATGGTAATCCGCCGTTGGGTCTTTCCAAAAAACTTCTTTAAAATGATCAACATCCACAACTACCTTAACCATTCTTCCTACAGCTTCCATCCGGTCTTTTACTCCTTCTGAACTCTGAATTCTGAACTCTGAATTCTGAACTCGTTTGACGAAGTCAAACGTAAGGCTTGCCGCACACACATTTGTATCGGCTACTTGATGATGATCCAAAGGACCAAGGCCCGTATCTACATGAATAACCTCATCATCTCCTATTTTCTCTATCGCATTGCGCGGGGAGCCCCGCCCGGGCGGGGCGACCTCAGCGCTTTTTCCAATTCGTTCTCCGGCTGGAACGAATCGGACGACCGCATCTTCCCATCCCGGTAAAAATCTTTTTATAAGCCAAACAGAAGTTATCGCATCCAAATCCGGCGAACTATGCCCAATTATAATTTTCATAAATTAAACTCAATAGTAAATGGTCGATTGTAAATTGTCAATTGTTAATTGTCGATGGCGGGGTTGACAAAAATAAAAAAATGAACCAATATATAATTACAGAGTATGAATCCTAAAACTGCGGATTTAGATCCAAAACTTAAAGAGACCTATGAGCGGGTAATGGGGACAGTAACTCCTACAGCATCAAATATGCCTCAAGCATCAACTGATACTCCAAAACCTCAAACTCAAGTGGTTACGGCTAAGAACAGGGGAAGACTTTCTCCCATTCTTCTTGCGATTGTAATTGTTTTGTTTTTTATAATCTATACTTTTGTCTGGACAATAGTTTTTAAACTAAAACTCCCCTTCTTACCCTAATCGTTTAATCGCTTGATCCACAGAAATAATCTCTGTCTTATCTTCATCTCTTTTTTTCCATTCCACTTGTCCTCCAGAGACTTTATCTGAGATTACAAGCCGAACGGGAATTCCGATTAAATCCGCATCCGCAAATTTCTCTCCAGCACTCACATCTTCTCTATCATCATAAAGAACCTCAACTCCTGTTTTCACAAGCTTATCGTACACCTCGGAGGTGGCCGACTCGCCCGGCGAAGCCTTGGCGAAGCGAGGATGGACTCCTCCGAGGTGGATTAAATGGACCTGATAGGGCGCAACAGATTTTGGCCAAACAATCCCTTTTTTATCGTTGTGAACTTCAGCAATTGCTCCCATTGTTCTTGATATTCCTATCCCATAACAACCCATAACAACATATTTTTCTTTTCCGCTTTTATCTTTAAAAGTAAGTCCGAATGCTTTGGAAAATTTGTCTTTAAGAGGAAAAATATTTCCTACCTCGATTGTCTTTACTTTTTTCAAAGGTCCATGGCCAAGATCACATTCCTTGCCTTCCTTAACTTTGGTGATTTCTGAATTTTGCGAAAAATCTCCGCTGGGACAATAAATAATCTCATCTTCTCCGTTCCCACAGATAACCTGAAACTCATGGGAAAATTTGGAAAATGTCCCGCCTGAAGCAAGTGTTTCTATAGCATTAAGCCCCAATCTTGAAAAAGTTTTTTTATAGACCTTTTTCATCAGCTCATAATAATCCACTAGATCTTTTTCGCTTTGGTGGAATGAATAAAGATCTTTCATAAGAAATTCTCTTCCTCTTAAAAGTCCTGCCTTCGATCTTGCCTCATCCCGAAATTTATTCTGAATTTGATAAAGTTTTAACGGAAGATCTCTGTATGAATTCGCAAAGTTTTTTACCAGAGGCACTAAGACCTCTTCATGAGTAGGACCTAAGGCATACTCAAAATCATATCTGCTTTTAACTTTAAAAAGCGCGTCAAAAGAATCCCACCTTCCGGTTTTTTCCCAATTTGCTTTATTTTGAAAGGAAACTAATAGAAGTTCCTGCGCTCCTGTATTATCCATCTCATCCCGTATAATATTTGAGATTTTATTTAATACCCTAAGTCCTAAAGGCAGAAAATTATAAACTCCGGCAACTTCTTTTCTTATAAATCCTGCCTGAATTAACAATCGTGCATTTACCGAAGATTCATCTTTGGGGGATTCTTTTATTGTTTTACCAAAAAGCTTTGAATATAGCATAGAATATCCTGAGTTTACCGAAGGATAAAACGAGTATAGCATATTATTTCTTCTTAACTTCCCTGCCCTGAGCTTTTATCCTGAGCGGAGTCGAAGGATGCCGAATGGGGTGGCCGCCGAAAGCGTTTCGAAGAGCAGAAATCATTTTTGCGGTAAAGGAATTTTGAATTTTTGGATTCTCTTGAGATCTTTTTCTAAAATCAAGCGATCTTTCAATAATCTCAACCGGGACGTTTTCTTCTTTCGCCTGATCAATCGTCCAATCTGCTTCTCCCGAGCTTTCGATAAAACCTGAAGATTTTGATAAATTCGGATCTTTTTTTAAAACATCGACTACCCTATCAAGCATAAAGCCTGAAACCAGTGTCCCTTTTTGCCAAAGCTTTGCAACTTTAAGAAGATCAAATTCGTACGGAGCTTTTTCTAAAACCTCAAACCCTTCCGAAAGACTTTGCATAATTCCATATTCTATTCCGTTATGAACCATTTTTATAAAGTGTCCTGCTCCTCCCTCTCCAAAATATTCATATCCTCCATTGGGTTTTGAGAGAGTATCCAAAATTGTAGTGATGTATTGATACGCTGAGACATCGCCGCCGACCATTAGAGGGTATCCAGTTTTTTCGGCAATAATTCCCCCCGAAACTCCAATTCCCAAAAATCTTATCCCTTTTATCTTTAACTGCCTATATCTTCTTGCAGTATCTTTAAAATAAGAATTTCCTCCATCTATAATAATATCTTCTGTTTCTATAAATTTGACAACTTCATTTAAAGTACTCTCTGTTACGGAACCTGCCGGAAGCATTAACCAAATAACTCTTGGTTTTTCAAGACTTTTAACCATCCACTCTATAGTTTTAAATAGTCTGTATTTTGCGCCTTTAAAAGAAGCCAGTTTCGCTTCTAATTTTTTAAAAGGCTCCTCTGATCTATTCCATATTGAAACTTCGTGTCCGTCCAAGATAAGTTTTGCCACTATCCGACTTCCCATTTTTCCAAGTCCAATAAACCCGACTTTCATAATTTCTAATTACTCCAATTCCTAATCAAATCTCAAATTTTATCAGTATTTATTCACTATTCTTAAATCTCAAATCTTATTTAGAGCCATTTTCGCCCGTCTCTGTCGATAAGCTCTTGTGCTTCTTTTGGACCCCAAGTCCCAGGCGTATAAATTTTCAATTTAGAACCGTCTTCCTCCCATCCCTTTAAAATTTTTGTTATAAACTCCCAAGAACTTGCCAGCTCATCTGATCTATTAAAAAGCATCTGATCGCCTGAGAAAATGTCGATGAGCACTTTCTCGTAAGCTTCCGTCCCTTTTGTCATGAACGATTCTTCATAAGTAAAATGCATATCTGCAGTTTCTAAAGCAAGTTTTGACCCGGGCTTTTTTGCAATAACTCGAAGATAAATCCCCTCATCGGGCTGAATTTTTATTGTCAACACATTTCCCATCTCAGGGCATCCGTATTCTTTAAACAATATGTGGCAGGTTTGAAGAAAGACAATTGAAATTGTTACCTCATCTTTTGGCATTTTTTTACCAGCTCTTACATAAAACGGGACTCCTGAGAGTCTTTCTGATTCGATATTGAACTTAAAAGCAACAAAAGTTTCGGTATTTGAGCCAGGCAATACATCTTTCTCTTTTATATAATCTTGATACTGACCCCTAACTACTTCTTTTGCTACTTCCTTGGGCTCAATGCATTTTATCGATCTTATTACTCTTGCTCTTTCGTCTCTTAAGTCTTCTTTTGTAAAACTTTTTGGCATTTCCATGCCAACTGCTGCAATAAGCTGCATCAAATGATTTTGCCCCACATCCCGAAGTATTCCCACTCCGTCAAAAAACTTCCCTCTTGCCTCAACCCCTTTTTTCTCGGCAAATGTTATCTGCACATGGTCTATAAAGTTTTTATTCCAAACAGGTTCAAAAATTCCGTTCGCAAAGCGGAAGGCAAGCATATTCTGTAAAGTCTCTTTCCCCAGATAATGATCTACTCTAAAGATTTGTTTTTCCTCAAAAATTTTTGAGAGTTTTTTATCTAAAGTTATTGCGGTTTCCAGATCTTTTCCAAAAGGTTTTTCGATGATTACACGCGTCCATTTGTTTGATCCCTGACCGCAACCTTCGGCAAGTTCTGTGGATGAGAGAAAATTTAAAATCATTTCATAATTCTCTGGAGGCGTTGCGAGATAAAAAAATCGAGTGATACAAGCTCCCATTTTCTTATCGAATGAGTTTAATTTTTTAATAAGCCCTAGATATCCTTGCTCTTTTGTAAAATCTCCTTTTTGATAATAGAGATGCTTTGAAAAATCTGACCATTCCGGCTTTTGAGAAAGTTCCCCAAAATGCTCTCTGAATTCATCATCTGAAAGCTCTCGTCTTGAAAAACCAACAATATAAAAATCTTTTGGCAAAAAGTTTTGATTAAAAAGAGTAAGAAGAGCCGGCATAAGGCGGTTTTGAGACAAATCTCCGGTTGCGCCAAAAATAACCATTACAAAAGCTGATTGCATATTTATAATTTACTATTGACTATATACCATTTTAAATCATAAATGGTCAATGATAAATGGTCAATTATATTTCTATAACTTTTGATCTGTAATTAAAAGAGTTTTTTTGGAAACTTGGGGAGTTTTTAGAAATCTAGCCGGAATTTCTTCTATTGGTCCTTTCGAAAACAAAAGCTCTAAGGCCTTCTTCTTTTCCTTTCCAAAAACAAGAAGAATTAAAAGATCCATTTTTGAAAGGGCATGAATTGTCAAAGTGATTCTTTCCCCAAAGCCAAAAGGCGGAGCCGGAGAACCTTCTTTTGACATTGACTTAGGATCTCTAAATTCCGAAACAAATAAATTTTTTCTTTCTCTTTTGAAAAGTGGATTTTTAAAGTCAGGCCGATTTGGAGCGATACTTGCAGTATGACCATCGACTCCTAGGCCTAAAATCGAAATGCATTTTGGAAATTGTGTAAATAATTGACTCACAATGCTATTATATCTCTCCGCCACCTTCCTTCTTTTCCTCATATTTGTATCTCCACCCTTGGGGTGGAATCGTAGGTCTTGGTGAAGGATTGGGAAAAACGGAATGTGCTCAGATGCAAAATAACCAAGAAGTCCTGTTTTCTTAATTGATAGTTCATTGCTTATCCTATGAAGCGCTGGCCCAAATCGCTCATCTACCATCGCAACTGTCCCGGGTTTTAAAATTTTCTCTTTTGCTAAGATTTGGTATAGAGGTTTTGGGGTGGACCCGCCTGACAAAAACAAAACAGTTCTTTCATCAACAATTTTATATATCTCCCTTTTTGCAAGCTCAACCCCTGGGGTTGAGCCGTAAACTTTAAGTATTGAAATCCCATCTTTATTGTTGACCCCGATTGAATCGAGGTTGACTTTTGAACTTAAATTTTTCACTTTTAATTTTTAATTTTTAATTTATTTTATGGTTTTGGAAGAATTGGCTGGCCAGAGATAAAACGAATAATATCGCTTAGGGTAATAGCTGCGATTAAGGCAAGAAGAATTGCCATTCCAATTGCGTGCGCATAACTTTCAAATTTTGTAGAAACTTTTCTGCCTGTTACGGCTTCTATTAGAATAAAAAAAAGTCTTCCCCCATCAAGCGCCGGAATCGGCAAGATATTCAAAATCGCAAGATTCAAAGACAGGAGCGATACAAAAGATAAAACCGCCAAAGGACCTATTGCTACAAACTGTCCGGTTAATTGAGCAATTCCAACAGGTCCTGCAACTCCTTTTGGCGCTTGTGCATGGACAAGTAACTGATAAACAATTCCTGCAAGACCCGACAAAATAAGCCAAGAGTATTTAAGAGCTTCTAAGAGCCCTACAAACGGTGCTTGATATAGTGAATATTTTTTAGTAATAACATTGGAAGTTATTCCTACTCCCATTGGTCCTTGATCGGATGGATAATTTTTTCGCGGAATTACCTCTACATTTCTTTCTTTTTTAGATTTGTCTAAAACTCTGAGAGCTAATTTCTGCCCTAAATGCTGTTTTGTGACTGATACTAATTGAGAAGGGCTTGTAATTTTTTCACTATTGATAGTAACAATCTGATCTCCTGTTTTAAGTCCCGCTTTTTGAGCAGGAGAATCCTTTACTATCTCTGTTATAAAAACCTTATCGCCGGGAGTCTGGACGCCTGATATTCCATAAAAATAAGTGAGTATAAAAACTGCTAAAAGAAAATTCATTACAACCCCAGCTATTACAACCAATGCTCTTTGCCAAACAGGTCTTGAGAAGAATGCTCTTTGAGCATCTTCAACTTTCAACTTTCCACTTTCAACTTTCAACTTTCCGCCGCCAGCGCTGTCTTCTCCGTAAAGTTTTACAAATCCTCCGATAGGCAAAAAGTTTATTGAATATATTGTTTCTCCTCTTTTTATTCCGAACGCTCGGGGCGGAAGACCAAATCCAAATTCCTCAACTCTTATCCCTAACTTTTTCGCCACAAAAAAATGCCCCGCCTCATGTATTAGAACGAGAACCGTCAATATTATCAAAAAAACTAAAATTGTTATTAGCATAAAATTTAAGTCAAAAGGCAAAAGTCAAAGGTCAAAAGTTAAAGTAAAAAGTTAAAAGTTTTTGAATTTTGAATTGCTCTTCGGTCTTGAGCTCAGGGTCGAAAGATAATTTTGAATTTTGCATTTTGAATTTTAAATTTGGAGGAGTTCTTCTTCTTTTTTCTTCCCCATTCCCTCAATATCTTCCATGAGTTCATCTGTCAGTTTTTGAACTTCTTTTTCCATTCTTCCCGCCTCATCTTCTGAGATTGACTTATTGTTTTGCTGTTTTTTAATATCGGCCATTGCCTCATGTCTTACTTGGCGAACCATAATCCTCCCGTTCTCAAGTTTTTGTTTCATTAAATGGATTAGCTCCTGACGCCTCTCCTCAGATAATCTTGGGATAGAAATTCTTATTATCTGTCCATCAATTACGGGATTTAAGCCAAGATTTGCTTCAAGAATTCCTTTTTGAATTTCTCCGATTATTGAATGGTCAAAAGGAGTAACAGCGAGGGTCTGCGGATCAGATGTTGTAATAGTTGTAAGCTCCATTACTTTAAGTCTTTGAGTTGCGCCATATGCATTTATAACTATATTTTCTACAAGAGAAGGGGCTGCCCGCCCGGTTCGAACTGTTGAAAGATCATTTCTTACAACCTCAAGTATCTTGTTCATTTTTGACCGGGCATCCGCAATTAGCTGATCCATTTGAGAAAAAGTATACGACAGATCCTGTGATTTAGCAAATTAAATTTCGAATCTCTCAAACCTTTTGAGAACAATATTTTCCCCAAGCCTTGAGATTGCTTGTTTTATAAAATCTTGAATCGTTAAGGATGGGTCTCTTATGTATTCTTGCTTAAGGAGTGAGTTAACATCCCTAGGTTTCATTGCGGCAATCTGCATTGCAATTTCGTGCGCTAAGTTTTTAAATTCACTTGTTCTTGCAACAAAATCAGTCTCGCACAAAAGCTCAACTATTGCTCCAACTTTTCCGTTTTGATGGATGTAGCTTTCGATAATTCCCTGAGCAGTTTTTCTATCTCTTTTCTTCTCTGCCTTTTTAATACCATGTTTTTTAATCCACGCAAGAGCTTTTTTATAATCGTTATTCGTCTCTTCCAAAGCTTTTCTTAAATCCACAATTGATACAGATGTTTCATTTCTTAACTGCTTTAATAACTTAATGTCTGTCTTCATATTTTACTTTTTACTTCTCGCCCTGAGCGAAGCCGAAGGGTTGACTTTTGTTTTTGGCCTTCGGTCTTTAACTTTTGACACCGCTGAACTTTTACTCTTTATCTCTTTCTTTTCTTCTTTATTTTTTAATTTCTCGCCCTGAGCTTGTCGAATGGGTTCTTTTTCATTTTTTATTTTATTCCGCCCCTCAATCCATGCATCTATTATATAACTTGTTATAAGTTTTATCGATCCTGTCGCATCATCGTTTGCCGGAATTGGATAATCAATAATTTCGGGGTTTGCGTTTGTATCAACGATTGCGACTGTTGTAACGCCCATTTTTCTTGCCTCATCAATTACCAAGTCTTCAAGATGAGAGTCTATTACAAATACTGCATCCGGAATTTTTTTAAGATCTGCGATTCCTCCGTATAATAATGCGAGTTTTTGCCTTTCCTTTTCCCAGAGCCCTATCTCTTTCTTAGTATATTTTGATCTTTCTTCCTCACTTCTAAGTTTTTCGGCAAGATCTTTCAATTTTTTAAAGTTCTTTGCAACCTCGGAAAAATTAGTAAGCGTTCCGCCTACCCATCTTTCTGTTACATAAAAAATTTGATTTTCTATTTTACCTGAAGATTGCTGTTTTGCCTTTTTAACTTCTTCCTCCACAACCGACCGGGCTTGTCTTTTTGTTCCAACAACAATTAAGCTTCCGTTTTTTTGCGAAAGATTGAAAATAAATTTTCCAGCTTCTTCAAGACCTGCTTTGGTTTTGGTAAGATCAACTATATGAATATTATCGCGGGCTTCAAAGATGTAGTCTCGGGCTTTTGGATTTCCGCGCGTTACCTGATGTCCAAAATGGCATCCTGCCTCAAGAAGTTCTTCAAGCGTAATTTCCCTCATAATCCTTAACCTCCGTCCTAAAAGTTTTAAATCAGGATTATTCTGAATAGGACGTGTATAATAGTAGCAATAATACAAAAAATTAGCAGAAAAAACAACAAGTAAAATTATACAAATATTGACAACCAAAAAAAACATAACTACGATAGATATTGCTGGTTAACGAAGTCTAAATTGAATATGAAACTATCAAGAGGCGGAATTGGAATAATGGCTATGATTATGATAATACTCCTTGCCAGTATTTTTATAGTCGGCGGAATATTCCCAAAACCCTCAACAACAGATCCAAATGCAGAAAAATTTACTGTCATAACAGGAATACCGCTTGACAGCCACAATACTCTTCAGCTTAAAACTATAAAATTTAATTCTTGCGCTTCAACCGCCGCCGTTGATTTTTTGGTGGACAGATCTGGCTCCATGCGGTTTGGATCCAAACTTGATAACGTAAAGGGGGCGCTTAAAGTTTTTGCCGATAACTTTCCGAATGAAGGTATAATAGCAATGCAAACTTTTAGTGATTTTCCAAGCGCGGATGTGCCCTTTGATTATTTTAGAAATGTTAAATCTCAATTTATAAATGCAGTTTATTCAATTTACGCCGATGGAGGCACATCTACAAAAGACGCTTTTACTTTTACAAAATCTAAATTAGATAACGCAATGCCCAAATTCCCAAATCAAAAATTCTCTCTAATTTTTATATCAGATGGAGTCCCGGAAACTTTGGCAACCAACATAGCGCTTTGTCCTGGTGGAAACCCAGATCCAACTTATTGCACATACAGCCCGACTACTCCTGGCGCATGCAGATGTTTTGATACAAACCAAGATCCGACTCAGGTCGCAGATGAGATTAAAAAATCCGGAGTTCGTATTTTTACCATCGGCTTTATACATGATGAGGATTTAAAATTCCAAAACGATTTAACAGAGCTTATGAAACGCGTTGCGTCTTCTCCAAATGACTTTTACCAGGCACCTATCAATAATCAGCTCACAGACATCCTCCAGCAAATATCGGTAAAAATCTGCAATTGATACTAGCTTTATCCCGCTGACGTTCTTGTGAAGTCAACAATTGTTATTTCATATCCGTCAATTCCGTCAACCCCGATTGATCTTTCATATTCGCCGACATGTTTTAAGAAATAAGAAGTTTCCTCCAGAGTAGGATTTCCATTAATCAAATGGCTAAGGCATCTGTCAAATTGTTGCCTAGACAATGTTCCATCATTAAACTGTCTTGCTTGTTCCTTTCTTCTTTCTGCTTTTACCCCCTTACTGTTAGGTCTCCCTAACACCTTATTTGCTGTATCCAAACCTCCTCTGATTCTTCTTTGGTTTAACGAATGTCCAGCCAAGGGACTTCCGCTTACTCTTATTTCCCATCTTACTTCTTTTGCTCTTGACATATGATTTTTTTAATTTGCGTAGCGCAATCTGATTTTACCATAACTTGCTAGAATTATTAGAAGGGTTAACATATTGAACGTTTATGGAACTGGAAAATTACTACAAAACTCCTTTACTTGCCTATTAATTTCCAAAAGTTTTTTGTTCCTTACAATCTTTCTTTTAAACTCCTTCCAAAACTCGCTTCTTTTTTCTCTTGTGGTGAGCTTGCCGAATCCATTTTGTAATCGACCCCCCTTTATTTCTTCAATTACCTGATTGATCCATTCAGCAATTTTTACCATCTCTTTTTCCTTCATGCCTCTTGTTGTCAGAACTGGAGTTCCTAAACGAATTCCCGATGGGTAAAACGGCGGCATTGGATCATTTGGTACGGCATTTTTGTTAACAACTATTCCCGCAACCTCCAGAGCAAAAGCTGCCAAAGCGCCGTTTACCTTCCTATTCGAAAGATCAATCAACAAAAGATGATTATCCGTTCCTCCGCTTACAAGATTAAATTTAAATTTCCTGAGCTCTTCAGCGAGGACTTTTGCATTTTTGACCACCTGCTGACTATATTTTTTAAATGACGGGAAACCTGCTTCTAAAAGACTAACTGCAATTGCCGCGGTTTGATTATCATGCGGCCCTCCCTGTAATCCCGGAAAGACTGCTTTATCAATTTTTTCTCCCAACTGTGAATCTTTTTTTAGCCCCTCACCAGTCACCATGATGATAGCTCCCCTTGGACCCCTAAGAGTCTTATGTGTCGTCGTCATAACAATATGGGCATAAGGAACTGGTGAAGGGTGAGCGCCAGCGACTATTAATCCTGCAATATGGGAAATATCGGCTAAAAGATATGCTCCTACTCTGTCTGAAATCTTTCCAAATCTTTTAAAATCTATAATTCTAGGATATGCGGTTGCTCCACAGACAATTATTTTTGGTTTTTCTTTTAAGGCAAGTTTTTCAACTTCATCATAATCGATTAATCCGTTTTTATCCAAATGATATGGCACCACTTTATAGTATTTTCCCGAAATTGAAACAGGCGATCCGTGGGTTAAATGACCTCCAAAGGCAAGCGAGAGTCCCATTATTTTATCTTTAAAAGGTTTAAGAAGCGCAAGATAAACTGCAGTATTTGCAGGAGATCCGGAATAAGGCTGGACATTAACATAAGAAACTCCAAACAATTTTTTCGCCCGCTCCTCTGCCAAGATTTCTACACTATCTATAATGGTATTCCCCTGATAATATCTTTTCTTAGGATACCCTTCCGAATATTTATTTGTTAGAACACTTCCCAATGCCTCCATTACAGCCTTTGAAGTATAATTTTCAGAGGGAATCATCTCCAAAACCTCTTCCTGCCTTTTTTCTTCCTCTTTTATTAAATTGTAAATCTCAGGATCTGTCTGTTTTAATTTTCTCATAATATTATTTCCGAGCGTTTTGAACATTTACCTCTCTAAATTAATGAATCTGAATTTAATTCCGTTTGATTCTCCGGTTTCTTCGCTTACTACTTTTTTAAACTGCGAATAATCCGGGAAAAATGTATCGCAACTAAAGTCCCCCTCAACTTTTGTTAAGTATATTCTATTTACAATACCTTTTTCCAGTACTTCGCGAAAAACATGTGCTCCCCCAATTATAAAAATCTCGCGATTTTCAGACTTTTTTGCTTTATTAATAGCATCTTCCAACGAATTCGAAATTACTATTCCCTCTTTTTTAAAATCTGGATTTTGTGTCACAACTATATTTACTCTGTTCGGAAGTGGCTTTCCAATATACTCCAGAATTGATTCAAAAGTTTTTCTCCCCATTATAACAGGGTGTCCGGTCGTAAGTTTTTTAAATCTCTTAAGATCCTCAGAAATATGCCATGGAATTGTATTATCTTTACCGATTCCGCCTCTGCTGTCTATTGCTACGATTAAACTAATTCTTGGTTTGCTCATTGCATTTTTTTCTCAAAACAAGTATATTATACCAATTGCGAGGTGGCAAGCATTCATAAACAAAACAGAAATTTCTATCCCATATAGAATAGATCGAAACCCTGACACGACTGACGTTGAGAGGGTTTTCATAAATCCAGAGGCAGGCACCAATTGCGAACTTTTAGTTCATTCAATCGTTTCTGCAAGGGGTTTTGAACTCCCCCGACTTAGATCTTCTGATCTATACGAAGATACTAATTATACTAGTCTCGTTGAAGACATATCACAAGCTCAAACTGGAGATATAATAGGTCTTAGCCCAATAAATAAAAATGGTTTTAGAGGAATTCACGTCGCAATGATATGGATTGACGATAGCAAAAAAATACACATAGTTCATAATGCAAGACACACAGGAGGAGTACGATTGCAGACACTCGAGGATGCAATGCAACATCCTGAGCATGCAAGAATTGCATGGATTAAAAGACCAATTAGAGAAAATCCTACTCTCTTACAATCAGAGAAACTCAGAGAGCTTGATTTTGGCTATTTAGCAAGAGATCTTTGAGCAACCCTAACAGCGTCTTCCTCCCGGAAGTCCGTATATTCCTGTCAGATACCCTGCTTTCTCGGTGTGTTTTACTAAAAGAACCTCATCGTCTTTAATAATTAAAACAGCGACAGTCGGGATTATTTCTATCATTTATTAAAAATATTAACCGTTGGATTGTAGTGATGTATCAATACATCAATATGAGTTAGCTAAACCATCTTTTTACGAATTTTGAACCACCGTACGGTCCCTTTTTTAGAAAGTCTTTCTTTTCTCTATCCATTTGTTTTTCTATTCTTTCTAAAGCTAGAATAATTCCGCCCTCTCCCTCTTCAATTATTCTTTTCATCCTCGAAACGGTTTGAGTACTTGTTTTTGCTTTCAATGCAACAGTTCTTAAGTCCAGACCTTTTATCAAAAGGCTTGCTATGTGCCATCTTCTTTTTAGCATTCGAAGCTCAGATTTTGTCAGGATATCTTTTAAAAATTTTTTAATTTCCTCCGTATCTTTTAAAGAATTTATAATCTCATAGAGAAAATGAATCTCTCTAAAATAATCTTCATTTTGAATTTCCTCCCTTGGTTTTGACATAAAATAATTATACCAATAACTTATAGCCTATCAATTTTGTTTCCATGTATCAATACATCATTATAGTATCACAACAAAACAAACGATAATAGTTCTAAAAAATACAAGGAGTATTCGAACTAAATCGCAAAATTTCAGAAGCCTCCGACAACTGTGACTTCTCCTTTGATTGGAGGGTGGGAATCATATCCTTCCAAAGTGAAATCTTCAAATTTTATATCGTCTATGTCTTTTAATTTTGGATTGATTTTCATTTTGGGAAACGGCCGTGGTTTTCTTTTAATTTGCTCTTTGACCTGATCAAAATGATTGCTGTAGATATGCGCATCTCCAAAGGTGTGAACGAAATCCCCGGGAGGATAACCCGTCAGATGGGCAAAAATCATCGTAAAAAGCGCATAGCTTGCTATATTAAACGGAACGCCCAAAAAAAGATCAGCGCTTCTTTGATATAGCTGGCAGGAAAGCCGGCCATTTATTACATTAAACTGGAAAAGCGTATGGCAGGGCGGAAGAGCAACCGATTGTCCCGGCTTTGCCATTTCATATACAAACTCCGGATTCCAGGCAGAAATTACAATATGCCGCCTCTCCGGTGTTTTTTTTATCTTTTGAATCGCCCATTTTACCTGATCGATTTTCCGCCCATCTGATGCCGGCCATCTTCTCCACTGGACTCCATAAACAGGCCCCAATTCTCCATATTTTTTAACAAACGGATGATCGGATGATGAGCTTTTTATTTTTACAACATACTCTTCCTGCGTCAATATTTTTGAGTTTTGAGTTTTGAGTTTTGAGTTTTGGGCTACTTTGTAGCCCTTGTATCCCCATTCATCCCAAATATGAACATCGTTATCAACTAGATATTTTATATTTGAATCGCCTCTTAAAAACCAGATCAACTCATGCAAAATTCCCCTAAGAAAAACTTTTTTCGTAGTCAAAAGAGGAAAACCGGTTGATAAATCAAAGCGAATTTGCCTTCCAAAAACACTCCTAAACGTTATTCCGGAATTAAACTCATGCTTCTCAAACCCATTTTCCATGACATCTGTAAGTAAATCTAGATATTGATATTCCGGATGAAGATTTTTTTTCATACTTGTTTCTCTCTTTTTAGCACGCTAACGCGTCCTCCCTGCCACTGACCACGATATAAACTTCCTCCACCCAAAACCTGCTCAAATTGGGCGTGAACAAACCGTGCTCCCATCTCAATTGCAACCGGAATAGGCCCTTCATTTTTAAGCCCGAACGTTAATTTTCCTTTATATCCGGGTGCGACATTTCCCGTCCTTAGGAAAAGACCCGATCGAAAAGTCGTTGTCCTTGGCTTAAAATTAATTGTGATATCAAACGGCGTATTCACGCTTTCTATTGTCGTGACAAGATAAAAATCCCCAGGCTTGATTAAAATACTCCTGTTCTCTCCCTCTACATATTTTTCAACAAGCTTGATATCTGCGGTTTTACGGTGGGTTTCTCCAAGGAAAGCATCGCCCGAAATTTTATAGACTTCTCCAAGTCTCAAATCAAATCCGGCACCTTCAGGATTCTCAAGCTCTCTTTTGGATAAACCCTCGACGAGTTTTTTCGTCTTTACTAATTGCAATAATTTTCTCGGCCCAAGTACCATAAATGCTAAATTCTAATATCTAAATCCTAAATAAATTCCAATTTTCAAGATAGCAAATTCGAAACAGTTTTGTATTTATAAATTGTGATTTTGATATTATTTAGGATTTCGGATTTAGTGTTTCGAATTTACCGATAATATCGGCTGTTACTTTCTCCTGCGACCTTTCTCCATCTATCGCAGTTATTTCTTTAGAAAATTTCTTTGCGATCCAGTCATATCCTGCTTTTATATTTTTAAGTTTTTCCGCTGTTTCGTAATATTCCTGTTTCTTTCTCATTTTAGAAAGTCTTGATATTGCAGTAGTCTCTGAGACATTAATATAAAAAGTTACATCCGGAACTATAAACTGGTGGTACATAGAAATAATGCTTTCCGAAACTAGAAGAATTTCTTCATTTTTTAATTTATGCAGGTCTTCTTTTTTGTCTGAAATCCCATATGCAACTGACGACCAAAAACATCTATCCGAAATTACGATTCTACCTTTTTGAAGTGGTGGCTCAACAACAGTTTTCATATGAATCGCTCGGTCTGCAGCAAAAAGGTATTGAACAGAGACCGGTGGCAGATCTATCTTTTCTTGTATAAAATCGTGAATTAGAGTCCCTATTGGAGGGATGTTTGTAGGTTCTTTTGTATAAACTACCTTCTTTTTTTTATCTTCGAAGTATTTTTTTAAAATAGAAGCTTGAGTTGTTTTACCAACCCCATCTATTCCTTCAAAAGCAACATAAACCCCTTTATATGGATTTTTTCTAAGCTCGATATCAAAAGAAACATGATGCTTCATTTTTCTTCGTGAATTTTGCTCTCATCCGGCTCTCTTTGCGTCCTGTATTTTGCGGTTTTCTTTTGCGAATATGGAGTTTCTGCCTCGCTTGACAACTGCTCAAAACTCATTGCGCAAATTCTCATGCCGGGGGTAAGCTTTACTGCCATTCGTCCCAAATTGCCAAGCTCCAAAACACACTTCCCGTCCCACCCCGCATCAAAAATTGACGCTGTTGAATGTACAACTATCCCAAGCCTACCCAAGGAGGACCTACCCTCAAGCCTTCCCATCATATTATTCGGAATTTTAACTCTCTCAAGCGTCACTGCCAAAGCAAAATCCCCGGGCTGCATAACAAATCCCTCGCCGTTTCTAACAACCACTTTTTTGGTTATTTCACTTGAGAAATTTTTTTTGGAAGGATCGATATACGGATATTTGCTATGTTCAAAAACGCGAAAAACATTTCCCAACCGAAGATCAATAGAACAAGTTCCCAGCTGTTTGGAAAAATCAGGAAGAGGTTTTATCACTATTTTTTTTGTTTTAATAGCTTTTTTAAGATCTCTATCCGACAAAACCATAGCAAAAGTTTAACACCAAAACTAAGAATTTAAAAGTAGTAAATTTGATACCGCTTGACAAGTTAATAAAAATACCCTACTGTGTTTATAGAACTTATCTAAAAATGGCAAAACAAGCAAAAACAAATCGATCAAGAACATTAGGTCTCTTTATACTATTTTTAATCGTCGCCGCAATCCCCCTGACCGTTATAATTTCCCAACAGCAACAGGAAACCCGCCAGCGTGCCGCCGGAATAATTGCAACTCCTGCTCCGGGATCTCGTCCTCCCCCCTGCTATATACCGCAAATAATTATTGACAAAATCAGATCCTCTACCAATAATCAAAATTTAAATACTCAATGGAGACGACTCTTTGGCTATGGAGATGTAGATCTGGATGGATCTGTCACCGCTAGGGATGCTGAGCTTGTTTTGAAATTCGTTGTAAATTCTTATAAACTTACTCCCTTGCAAATAGAAGCAGCAGATGTAAATGGAACGCCAAATGTTCTTTCGGGAAAGTCAGATGTTGATTCAGTTGATGCGCTGAAGATACTCAGATATACTACCGGTCGTTTTGAAAAAACTTTCCCCGTCTGCGGCAATTGGCAAGTAACTCCCACCTGTCGGCCTAGACCCCCATGTCTGGACGCAACACCAAAGTGTCTTATTGCAGAAACAGCTGACATGTGTCCACGCCCGACGCCTACCTGCCGTCCGAGGCCAGCCTGTTTGGATGCAACTCCAAGATGCTTGATTGCGGAAACTTCAGATATGTGTCCCCGAACTAAGTAAAAAAGCTCTCCGATTTTAGTACATATTCATAATTCTATTGGATATGTAACAACAATTTTAGAGAACCCAAGATCAGGTATTGACAAAGAGCGCAGTTTTGCGTACCTTTAAAGATATAGGGTTTCTTATGGATAAGGACACAAAAGAGAATTCACCCGCCAAGCCTGCCTCAGAACCTGTTTCCTATGCGAGAAGCAATAATTTCTTACCGAAATTCTTCGATAAGTTTTTCTCCTTTTTCACCAAAAAAACTGTTGCCGGTCTTGCTATTTTAGTTTTAGTAATAGGGATCGGAGCAACAATAATTGCAGTCCAGCGCTCAACAGAAATAAGACAACGAGCCGCTACCTCAACCTATTCTCTTTCTGGAGGGCAGGGAGATCTTTCGGGAAATGACAAACAGCACAAGATTCTTTATGCTTGGCAGCCCCCCAGCAGTCCTGGAGGGCAATATCATATTCTACTTGTCCGTAAAAACTATAATCCAGAGTGGAATAAGTTTGATTACAGAGTTGGCGAAATAGGAGGTTTGTCATTCATAACATTTACCTATGGCCAACCTTCCAGTACCTATAAAGCGGCAATTTTCAACGGTCTCACAGGTGCAATACTTTCCAATGTAGTCTCTGTTACCACCGCTGCTACCTCAACACAAGGAGCACCTGATCTAATTATTCAAAGTCTTACTCTTTCTACCTATAATCCTACTCCTGGTCAAACAGTCACTACCACTGTTGTTATCAAGAACCAAGGATCTGTCGCTGTAAACTCCCTGTTTGCCACTGCTTTGTGGGCGGATCGAGGTTCTGCTCCACCCTGTAATGATAAAACTTATAACCAGAGGAAATCAACTTATAATTCGCTGGCAGCAGGCGCAACTCAGACATTAGATATGCCTTTTTTTGCGCCCTCAACTAATGGATCAAAAACCGCCTGGGTTTTCGTTGATGACAGCTGTATAATCTCAGAAAGTAATGAGGGAAATAATACAGCCAGTGTAAACTATACTGTCGGGGCTTCAGCCATAAATTATACCGTCAGTGTCTATGTTTTTGTGGATAAAGATGGAGATGGGATAAAAGATGGATCCACCGACCCTTATTATCTTAACGCAACAGCAACTCTAACAGGTGGAGGGTTAAATATTACACGTTCTATGCCTAATGGAAGTTATGCTTTTAAAGTACCCGCTGGAACTTATACAATAACTGTCCCCACTCCTGCCGGATACAGGGCGACTACTCCCAATCCTACCTCAAGGACAGTACCGCTAGATGCCTACGTTGGTTTTGGTATACAGCGCGCACCAACTCCAACCCCAACTCGAGCCCCAACCAGAACACCCACCCCAACTCGTACACCTACTCCAACCGTGCCTCCTAATCAGACCCCAACTCCAACTGGAGTTGTAACCCCAACCCCAGGCGGAGGAACTCAATTTGCCCTATCTATAGGCCTTGACGGAATAGGAAGTGTAGGAGATAATGCCACTCCAAATGATAGCAGCGGCTCAAACAAGAATCCCACACGAACAACAAGAAACGCTGTGGTACAAATTTATAATGCGACAAACAATCTAGTTGCATCAACAAGCGGAACTGTTGCTTATAATTCCACTCAAGGAATATTTATCGGCAATGTAAGCCTAGGTACAAACACAGATATACAAAGTGGAAGTTTCATTGTAAAAGTGAAATCAGACGGGTATCTTAGAAGGCGAACTCCAGGAATTCAAAATGTAGTATTGGGGCAAGTCAATACTATACCACAGATTAATCTTGTTACCGGAGATATAAATGGGGATAATGCAATAAATATCCTCGATTACAACATTCTCATAAGCTGCTCCATCTTCTCAACCGATAATCATGCAACCTGCAATAGTAACAGCCAATACGCTACGCTTTCTGACCTTGATGATAACGGAGCAATTAATCAATTTGATTACAACTTGTTCCTAAGAGAACTCTCTGTCCAAAACGGAGACTAAAATGAATACTACCAATACTACCAATAAACCAATATTGGAATATTTGTAGTATTTGTAGTATTCTTATCTTATGTCCAGACGAACTATTATATTAATAATAATACTTATAGGAATAACTGCGATTCTTTTGGCAATTGCATTAACGCCAAAGCAGGCTCCAGTCCCGGTAAAACAACGGCCAACTCCCAGCATTTCTTATGCGCAAACCACGCTTAGGATAAGTAACAATCCTGCTTTGGTGAATTCTACCTCCTCAGCAGTTCCTCTTTACTCAGCAGACGTAACAATAATAACCGGAGACAATAAAGTAAATGCCGTTCAACTTGAGTTAGCTTTTGACGTAGCTCGTCTTTATAATGTCGATATAAAACCAGGTTCTCTGTTCCAAAATTCGGTGGAGTTGCTTAAAAAAGTAGATAATCAAAAAGGGACTATTTCTTATGCTCTTGCAGGAGGACTTGGTCAAAAGGGAGTGACGGGAGGAGGAACCGTAGCTGTAATAACTTTTCAGGAAAAAGGAAAGGCTGGAGAAATTGCGAGTATAAATTTCCTGCCAAAAACTTTGGTAACAGCTCAGGGCACAGATAAATCGGTTCTTAAAACCGCAGTCGGCGCTACATTCCCAATTCAGGAATCGCCATCTCGGTTAAATACCGGCACTCCATCCGCTCAGTAACCGCCTTTTTTAAAGCGCGCGTTTTTAAGAAAAGGGGCGTATAGATCTTCCTTAAGTATAATTTTAATTTTTCCCAAATCTTTTTTTGTTGGGCTTTTTTTTTGAAAAACAATACCGGGTATTCTTTCTATTACTACAATCGGAGTCTGCTCGTTCCCCTCTCCCATAACCATTACTGCCGCCGCTGCCAAATTGTCTACAACACTTAACTTTGTAAACTCAAGTTTTCTTCCAAAAATATCCTTCGTCCCAATATAATTTTTAAGCGGCTCAAACCCGCTGTAGGCGACTGAAAATCCTGTTACTCCCCATCTTAAAGGTGTAGTCCTGCTGTCGGTTATAATCACTCCCACATTTTCAAGGTTGAATCTTGATTTGAGCCATTTTCTAATCCGATTTGCAGATTTTTGCGGATTTTTTGGCCAAAGAATATAATAACCATTACCGTTTGATTCATCAATCCCTGCACTTGCAACAAGCGCTCCCCCTGTTATGGTAAGACTTACGTTGTACGGATTTTGCGATCTTGGAAGATAATATTGCGATTCTCTTTTTATCAACTCGTCCTTATCAATTGTTCCTATTTTGATAATTCGTCCCTCTGTTATGGCAACAATTTTTGATGCAATCGCAACAACTGATTTCTCAGAAAGCTTTTTCACATAGCGATCTAAAATCCTGAAGATGTCCTTATCTTTTTGGGTAATTTTATGAGTCTTAATCCCCGTAACTTTCATATTTTACTTTAATGTACCGGATATCTGTTGTGATGTATCAATACATCAAATCACAAACGCAGATTATAATTCTTCTACTATCCATTCTCCGTTTATTTTTTTTATATAAACAGGGAAAACTGAAACTTTTGGAAATATTAATGACATAAGATCTGAAGTTTTTCTTATGTCCTTCTTGTGTATTTCTTCTGAAACCGGATTCCCTGCGCAATCTTCATGTCCTGAAACAACTATATTTTTTGATTTATGTTTTTCCAAAGAAATTTTTATTTTATTCGCAAGGGAATCAATCAAGTACTTGTCTGGGTGATCTTTTGAGAAAAGCCCAACAAGTCCTGCTTCTGTAATTGTGTCCGGGTATTTCGCGCCGAATTTTTTCCAGCCGAAATCAGCAATGGGTTTTTGAACCCGGCCATCTATACACCCAACGCTTGTAAAAAATGTATCGCTTGATGAGGACATAATTGTGATACTATAACAAAAAGTTGGTGGGTCGGGATGGAATCGAACCATCTACCTGTCGCCTCAGGCGACCGTTCTGCCCATTGAAACAGTGGGCACGGATAGAATCGAACTATCCACCTCTTCTTTATCAGAGAAGCGTTCTACCAATGAACTACGTGCCCAAAATTTGCTTTAAAAGCTCTCTTCCTTTTCCGCTTTTCAAAAATCTTTCCCTACGACTTGCCCCTAATTTTGTATTATATGTCTCCTTATAAATTAACTCAAACGGTCCAGCCTGGCTCGTATATTTAGTTTGACCGTTATTATGTTCAGCAATTCTCCTGTTTAGATTATTTGTCGAACCGGTATAATGCCTACCGTTCTTCAAGCTTTTCAAAACATAAACGTACCACATTTTGAACCATCTAGCTGTCGCCTCAGGCGACCGTTCTAGCCGGTGAACTACCGACCCATTTCAAACCATTATATTACAATTAGGATCAATTTAAAAGGCGAGGGTACAAAATTTTCTTAGCACGACAAGCGAACTGCGTGTGCAAGAAAATTTTCGTGCCCGAGCCGAGGTCCTCTACTTTATCAAATCCCAAACCTCTTTTGGAATTCTTTCGTTCCCAAGCTGTTCTTTTGGCTCCCAAACCAAGCAGTTCATCAAAATTTCCTGAATGAGACGTAGCTTCCGAAGCTCATCAAGCATTTTCTTAGCTTCCTTAGGATTACCGCTTACAAATTTATAATATAGTACAATCAATTGATTGAGCCTATTAGAAACTGCCTGATAAGTTGCGATTATTTTCCCCTGCCTTGATCTTTTTTGATAAGTTTTAATTTTTTTAAGATTCTGCCACTCTCCTGCCCTTATTTCAATATCCAAATCCAATTCTTTTTCGGAAAATCCGCCTTCTCCTTTTTCTTCCGAATTGTCTCTCTCTTTATCCATTTTATTTTGCAAAAATCTTAATAAGACCTATGATCCCAGCAATTATTCCGCCAAAAATAGCTATATTTTTGAGTTTTTCAGTAAAACTTGGCTGTCCCTCTTTCATAATTTTTAATTCTAAGCTTTGAATTCTAAATTCTATTAGAGGCGCGAAGGGGACTTGCACCCCTGAATGGCTGTTCTGCAGACAGCTGTGTTAGCTACTTCACCACCGCGCCACGTTACAATTTGCTTTGCAAATTTACGTGGCTGGAACGTTTTCGCCAACAGCGAATTACGTTCCGCCAATATAGAACCAAGTATACCAAAAAGCTTTGATTCTTGCCAACAAAAAATCCCTCACCAATTTGGTGAGGGATTTTAATCTTAACGACCAAGAAGTGGTAGGAAAACTATTGAATAGAATTCGTCTCGCCCTAAGTATTAACGGGCTAACCAAGCGCTATTCACTCCCGCTTTTGAGCGGAATTCGCTTGTGGCCATTACACTTTGTTCCAACTATTAACATTTCACTTTTAACAATTAACAAAAGTTAACTGTAAATTGTTACTGGTTAATTGTTAGTTAGGTGTCTTCTCTCAATCTAAACTCTATTCCCTCATAAATCTGAAGTTTTGAATTTAGAAAGGAGGTGATCCATCCCCAGCTTCGGCTAGGGATACCTTGTTACGACTTAAGCCTCATCGCCGATTTTAGACTCCCCCTCACCTTTGTCAACGATAAGCTTTGAAACTCCCATCGTAGAGAGCCGAAGGCTCCTTGCCAGGCTTTCCCTTCGGTAAATTCAAATGTCTTTCTAAACAAAGGTGAGGGGTTCGTCTACCACCGACTTTGCTGCCTTGACGGGCGGATTTCGATAACTTGGGTTGTTTCGAGTTCCCACTAGACAAGCGGTTTTCCCGCATCTAGCGAGCCCCTGTTCATCTGTGATTTTAACTGTCGAATCTTCTTATATCCTTCATTACTTTTATGTTCTCCATTCTTTACCATTAAAGCGATTCGCCGAAAGAGTAAATAATTTTTAAGCTTTTTGCTATGAAGCTGGTTCTTATCAAAAAAAGGTATTATTTTTTCATGTAAATCTTTTTGAGCAGTTACGCCAAATCTGTAACAATTTTTTTGATTTGCACGATATTCCTTTTGATAATATACTCCACCGCAATCAAAAAACTTCTGAACTTTCTTGAGTAATGGAAGTTCGTCTTCCCGAAGTTTTATGAAAAAGTGCATTTCTACTCGAGATTTATGAGTTCTGTTTGGAACTCTAGTCGCTACATAAAAACACCCTTCTCCATCAGTTAATCCTACGATATAATCATCAGATAAACGATTAGGTTTTTCCCTTCCCCCGCTAAGCGGGGTACTATGGATCTGCTGACTTCTCTTCTTCAAGTTCATCTACCTTGAGAATAGATAAACAATTACCCAATTGTCAAGAAGAGATCTCCTAAGGTCACTTACCAAACAATTCCTGGCATCCTAATTAGACTTTTTATATGTTCTTCCCTTAGACACACCTGATTAAGGTCGAACGTCTATTTTTTATTAGGCTGTCATTTGCTTCAGGCCCTCCAGGACATCTGTCACCAGTATTGTCCCTGCCAAAATTTTTTAGCTATGAAAGTGGATTTAAACCACTTTGCCTAGTAAGCTGCTTAGCGCGCATTTATTGTGTGTACAAGACCCGAGAACGTATTCACCGCGGCTTGCTGATCCGCGATTACTACCAATTCCGACTTCATGAGGGCGGGTTTCAGCCCCCAATCTGAACTGAGACGAAATTTAAGGGATTAGCTTGCCGTTACCGGCTTGCAACCCATTGTTTTTCGCCATTGTAGTGTGTGTGTAGCCCAGGGCATAAGGGCCGTGCTGACTTGACGTCTTCCCCTCCTTCCTTCCCGCAAAAGGCGGGACCGTCCCCAATGAATATTTAACATTGGGCGGGGGTTGCGCTCGTTTCCCCACTTAAGGGAACACCTCACGGCACGAGC
>MFOT01000025.1 GCA_001782475.1 Candidatus Levybacteria bacterium RIFCSPLOWO2_01_FULL_38_21
ACAGCAGATGGTTTTGCCCGAGATGGCAAGGTGGGCAAGCTTAAAAGGACTTGATCTTATAACGGCATCTGACTTTACTCATCCTCTTTGGTTTCGGGAGTTAAAAACCCAATTACAGGAAACATCAGACGGCCTATATTCATTAAAATCCTCCGCCTTCGCTAAAGCTTCGGTGGACAAGCAAAAAAAACCCTTGTTCATGTTGTCAACAGAAATCTCAAGTATCTATAAACAGGGAGAGAAACTTAGGAGAATTCATAATCTGGTTTTTGCGCCAAACATCGAAACAGTTGAGAAAATAAACAAAGAATTTACAAAAAGAACGTTTAATTTAATTGCAGACGGCAGACCGATAATCGGGCTTTCCTCAAGAAATCTTTTAGAACTTCTCCTTTCCATTGATCAGAATATTATTGTAATTCCCTGTCATGTTTGGACACCGCATTTTGGAATGTACGGAAGCGCGTCGGGATTCGATTCTATAGAGGAATGTTTTGGCAATTTAGATAGTTATGTTTATGCAGTAGAAACCGGTTTATCAAGCGACCCGGAGATGAACTGGCAAATAAAGGAGCTTAAGACCCGTTCAATCCTTTCGTTTTCCGATGCGCACTCGGGTGCAAAGATGGGAAGAGAAGCGACCGTTTTTACAATTCAAAATTCAAAACTCAAAATTCAAAATGAAAAGTCAAAAGTCAAAATTACATATAATAATATCACCTCAGCGATTAAAAGAGATCCGAAGTCTTCATTAAGAATCTCTCATACTATTGAGTTTTATCCGGAGGAGGGGAAGTATCATTTCTCAGGACACAGGAATTGCAAAGTAGTTAGAGGACCACAAGAGACAAAAAGAGATGGGAATATCTGTCCTGTTTGCAAAAGACGGCTTACAGAAGGCGTTCTGTATCGCGTTGAGGAGCTTTCAGATCAAGCTCTAGTCGGTAATGTGGAATCAAAAATAAGCCCCAATGGAATAAAATGGTACACCGATACTACAAAGACCCATCCGCCTTTTGTAAAGCTTGTTCCCTTAAATGAGATAATTGCAGAAGCTTTTTCTTCGACCGTCCAAAGTCAAAAGGTTAAGGATGCTTTTGACAATTTGTGCAAGAGTTTTGGCTCTGAGGTTGAAGTTCTTCTTAAAGCTCCGCTTTCTCAAATAGAAAAAATAGGAGGGGCTAAATTATCCGAAGGACTTGATAAAGTAAGAAGGGGAGGTATTGTTGTAGATCCCGGATATGACGGGGAATACGGAAAAGTAAAAATTTGGAATGAAACTCATAATTCAGTCCAAGTCTTAGAGGGAAAGCAAGAGGAGTCTCAATTAGGTCTTCAATTTTAATGTTTAGAAACAGAAGACAAGCGGGAAAATTGTTAGCTCGGAAACTTAAAGAATTTAAGAGAAAAAAAGATGTTATTGTGGTTGGAATAACCCGGGGCGGAGTGGTAGTAGCAGGAGAAATAAGCAGTTTCTTAAAATTGCCTCTTGATATCATAGTTATTAAAAAAATCGGAGCACCGCAAAACCCTGAGCTTGCAATTGGCGCAATAGGGCCAAACGGTGTTGTTTTTTGGGATGAGGGTTTAATTAGAAGACTTAATATAGGTGAAGAATACAAAAATCATTTAAAAGAGATTAAGAACCTTGAGAGAGCCGAGCTTGAACATTTCTTAAGGAGAGGTAAATCCATCGGCAAGCTCAGGACAAGCAAATCAATAAATGTAAAAAATAAAAAGATAATTCTTGTAGATGATGGAGTTGCAACCGGAGCAACTGTTCTTTGCGCAGTAAAGTTTTTTAGAAAAGAGAAAAGCAAGGAGGTTATTCTGGCAATTCCGGTGATAGCAAAAGACACCTCTTTAAGTATTAAGAAATATTTTGATACTGTTGTAACTCTTCAAATAGAAGGAGAGCTTTATGCCATAGGACAATTCTACAGAGAATTTCCCCAAGTGGAAAATAGAGAGGTAATACAGCTGATAAATGGAAAGTCGGAATAATTCATTACAGAATAAGGGCATATGCTATTAATAGTGGGTCTGGGCCCAACTGACCTTGCTGTTCGCCTTCGGGTTCTATTCAAACACGGCTCACAGAGCGGTCTAAGATGGGCCCAATACTATCTATGAAACTAATTATTGGATTGGGGAATCCGTCCTTCGGCAAGCTCAGGATAAAGGAGAAAATATGAAGTTAATCGTAGGGTTAGGCAACCCGGGTATAAAATATGGGCATACACGCCATAATCTGGGTTTTATGGTTTTGGACAGATTTTTAAAAGATTTTTCTCAAGTCCAAAAAACTATTTGGGAGGATAATAAAAAATTAAAATGCGATATGGCAAAAATCGATTGGTCCCTTAGCGATGCTCAGGATAAACACGGAAAAAGAGTAGAAAAAGTAATTTTAGCAAAGCCAAAAACTTATATGAATAACTCAGGACTTGCTGTCAGCCTGGTCGCCAGCTACTGGCAAGTAGCAACTAGTGATATTTGGATTCTCCATGACGACGTAGATTTACCTTTAGGCAGTATGAAGATAAGATTTGGCGGGGCATCTGCTGGGCATAAAGGAGTTATGTCGATTATTAAAAGTCTTAATACAGACAAATTTTGGAGATTTCGATTTGGCATTGGAAATCCCAAAAAAAGTCAAAACTCAAAATTCAAAATTCAAAAAGACGTAGATAACTTCGTACTTAGCATATTTACACAGTCAGAGGCAGGAAAAGCAAGAGAGCTTATAAAGAAGGGAGCAAGAGCTATTGGGGAGGCACTTGAGAATGGTCTTGAAAAAGCAATGAACAGATTCAACACTAAATAGCTTATGAAATCCATTAAAACAATTCTTGAAAATTTTGATCCCCTGGAGGATAAATACATTTCGCGAGAATTTCAATCTTATGGAATTTATCTTGCCGAACAGCTCGATGATTACAAACATCGGGGACTTTACATTAAGCTTGCGAAAACAACCCATAGGTCAATATTAGAAAAAGCGCTTTCTTATGTTTCGGACAGTTCTGCCAAAAATAAAGGAGCGCTTTTTATGTGGAAGTTGCAGGAGCTCAAAGGTCAAAAGTCAAAAGGCAAAAGTCAAAAATAAAATTCAAAAATCAAAAGTTTCTAGAATTTCTACTTTTAACTTGAAATTTTGAGTTTTAACTTCTAACTTTTTAATTAAATTTATGGTTGCTCGTGTTTTTATATCTGGTTTTGTCCAGAATGTCGGATACCGCCAGTTTGTAAAAAGAATTGCTTATGAAACCGGTTTAACCGGATGGGTCAGAAACCTTAGGGACGGCAGAGTAGAAGTTTTATTTTCGGGCTCAAAAAACAAAATCGAAAAGGCAATAGAGCATTTATGGGAAGGTCCATTCTTATCCGAAGTAAAATCCGTTGACATAGAATGGGTAGAAGAAGAAAATTTTGAGGGTTTTGAAATCATTGTATGATATACTAAACTTTATGCTAATTTACATCTTGTTCTTCACTCTTATTGGCAGCGTTTTTTCACTTATTGGAGGAATAGTTCTTCTTTTTAAGGAAAAATTGGCGCTTCGGATTTCTCATCTTTTGTTTTCTTTTGCCGCAGGAACGCTTCTTGGAACCGCGTTTTTTGATCTTTTGCCCGAAGCCGCGTCAAATGCCTCTAAAAATATAAATATATTTTTGTGGGCTCTTATTGGATTTTTGTTTTTTTTCTTAATTGAGCGTTTTATTCACTGGTTTCACCACCATCATGAGCATCCTTCGACAGGCTTAGGACAAGTAAAGCCTACGGTTGCGCTCATAACACTTGGAGATAGTGTCCATAACTTTATTGATGGCGTTGCCATTGCAGCAAGTTTTTTAGTAAATATTCCTCTTGGAATCGTAACTGCTTTGGCTGTCGCGGCTCACGAAATTCCTCAGGAAATAGGCGATTTCTCAATACTTTTACATAAAGGTGTCGATCGAAGGAAAGTTCTTTTACTGAATCTTTTAAGTTCGTTAGTTGCAATTGTTGGCGCTGTTTTAACATTTCTTATGGCAGATTTTGTGACAGGACTTTTACCGGTTTTTCTTTCCGTTACTGCCGGTTTTTTTATTTATATTGCGGCTTCAGATCTTATTCCCGAGATACATGAAGAAAACAGACGGGGACTTGCGGTTTTAGAAACAACCCTCCTTTTTTTAGGAGCTATTGTTATCTGGGTTTTTGTTAGTCTTTTTGGCTAAGTCCATAAACAGGATAGTAAGATTTACTAAATTAAGTAGAGGATTTTATAGAGGTTATTTTACTTTTGAAAGCTCCTGATCAATTAGGGTTTTAAATGCACTGTAGGGTTGTGCACCTACTACAGACTGACCATTGACAAAAGTTGTTGGAGTGCCAGAAACGCCTGCTTTTTGTCCGGCCGAAAGGTCATCTGAGACTTGCTTTGCATATTTATCGGATGAAAGACATGAGGAAAATTGATCGGTATTAAGCCCCATGTCTTTTGCAAAACCAATTAGCTTATCTTTGGCAAATGCTCCTGAGTTTTCGGGCCCCTGATGGTTGTAGAGATAATCGTGATATTCCCAGAATTTTCCTTGTTCGTTGGCACATTCACTTGCCTCTGCGGCAAAATTTGATTCCTGTCCCAGAAAAGCGTAGTGCCGGAATGCAAATTTAGCTTTTCCATTGTCAACATAGTCTTTTATTATATTTGGTTTTGCATCCTTGAAGAATGTTTTGCAGAAAGGGCATTGGAAATCCGCAAATTCAATTATTGTTATTTTTGCGTTTTTATTTCCCAGAACAGGCAAATGCCCTTCACCTACATTTACTTTTGCGCCTGGTGCAGGTTGATTTGGAGCATTTGGCGGAGATTCTGGAGTACTGGGTGCAGCAGCTCGAGGACTAGTTATATTTTTTTCTGTTTGAGCTAATTTAGTAGTTAGTGCACCCAACAAGAATGATGCAACAAGAAGAAGGACTATGAGAATTGGTGTATAAGATTTTGAATCTTCGAAAAATTTTTTTAAATTATAATCAATTTGAATTTTGGGTAGGGTTTTTGTCGGTTCCTCTTTTTCCGAAGTTTCCTTTTTTGCAGCTCTAGGCATTAAACAATTGTATAAAAGTGGACAAAGTTTTGTCAAGCACTAGATCCGAGCCTGAATAAGCTAAATATTCCCATGCTCCCTATGGTTTTAGGATATGAAATATTTATTGCTTTTCTTGTCTGCCTCAAACCCCTTTTAATTTTAAAGCACTCCTTAAGATCTTTAAGAGACAAGGGAGTCGGCCAGGAGCTTAAAAATGGTTCAAAATAAATGTCTTTCACTTTTCACCTCCTTTATAAAATTAATCTTAAAATAAAAAACAGGATAAAAATCACAGAAATAAAAGAAACAAACATGTTTAGAATTAACAATTTTTCAAGCGGCTGGGGCAGAACGATTATAAGTTCATTCTTAGCCCTTTTTGCATAAAGAGCAAATAATAAGTTATAAATTCCCACTAAAGCTGAAATAATCAGCATTACAATATAAAAAGTAATATTAAAAATAACCACTTAAGTCACCCCCAAAGAATGTCTTGGAAATATCTGCTCTGTTATTCTAAAGCGATGTTTTTCATCTTTCGATTTGTACCAAAGCGGAGCGTCCATCATATCTGTTTTTTCTATATCTAAAATATCAGACATTAAAAAACCTGTCTCTTTTGGGTTTTTTATGTTCATCAATCTAAATTCCTCCTGATGTGTCGGTCTGTCAAAGGTAATAATTACATTTCCCATATCCAACAGCTGATTTATTATCCCTGTTTTTTCTATATCGATCTCCGTTGATTTTACCTGGTTTAGTATTACATTGTTGATATAATTTGAAAATAAAGGCTTATAACAAACTTCAAGTATCCTATTCGTTGTCAAGATATAAAAGTGGCAATGCCAGTCAACGATTATTTTCGCAATTATACTTGAAGTCATTAGAAATACCACAGGTATAGATGACATAAATAAGCCAACTTGTGAAATTTTTAATACAAATAGGTAGTAAAGAATTAAAGTAACAATGACTGCAGCTGCAATCGAAAAAAACACCGGGATTATAATAATAAACCAGTGTTGCCTTTTTCTAAGAAGTATTCTTTCTCTTGTGTTAAAGGGAGGACCGTCTCCAATTTTTTTTATGATCTGATGATCTTTTAGCATAAGTCCTCCTTATGATCGATTTGATTATTGTCTGTTACATATAGCTTTCACCAAAGCGAACCTACCATAAATTTATATAAACTTCAGTAATTAAAATTACTATAAAATTGTTAGATTGCTAACATTTTCGCCTTGTGATATACTCTTGTCGTTAAGGAGTGGTGTTTAATTGACTCCACAACAAAAGCTAAATCGATTTTTCTCTCAATATAGACTGCTTCGGTATAAAAAGGGAGAGACTTTTCTTCGTGCCGGAGATACTCCTGCGGGAGTATATTTTTTAAAAAAGGGATATGTCCGCTTATTTTCTATCTCTTCAAATGGCAAAGAATTAACACTTGTTATTTATAAACCGGGAGAATTTTTTCCAATTGTATTTACATTTACAGCAAAACCAAGTGCTTACTATTTCGAAACCTTAAGTGAGGTAGAGATGATTAGAGCCCCAAGAGAAAAATTCACCCCTTTTATAAAAGAAAATCCAGATGTCTTTGATGAAGTGAATCTCCGTATTATTGAGAGATTTCAAATTGCTTTGCGGAGAATGGAATATTTAACTTTTGGAAATGCAAATTCACGGCTGGCGTCAATACTCTTAATATGTGCAAGATACTTTGGAATTAGAAAGAATCATAAAGAAATCAAAATACCAATCCCCTTTACTCATAAGGATATTGCAAATCTTGTTGGATTGGCAAGAGAAACAGTAAGTATTGAACTTAAGAAATTCTTAGACAAAAAGATTGTATTTTATAAGGGAAGACGGCTTGTTATAAAAAATAGGGAAGCTTTAAGAAGAGAAGCAAGCAAACTTTAAAACTGCCCATCTTTAATGGGAAAAGAAATAGAACCTCAAGGAGAATGGCAGGCAAACTTAGAGAGGGCAAGGGAAATATTATCTGAAATAAGGGAAACTTTAATTTTATCCTGGCTTAAGATTCATTTAACAGATGATAAAAAAGAAAGAATAATTTGGGGTGAACGCTGGGGAGAAGCTGTAAAAGAAGAGGTTGCACTTACCGGAGATGTTATTGCACCGGCAAAAATTGAATTAGGATTGCCAATAGCGAATAGAAATCAAGAAAGAAGGATAAAAAGAAGAGCTGGAAAAATTTCGAAGATGTGTGGCAAAACACCTGAGGAAGGAATTGAAATTGCCAGACGCCACATAAGAGTTACCAAAAAAATCCAGCATCGCTTGGGGGTTGACGGGTCCTAGACTTTTTCTGATAAATTATATATTCTTATTATTGGAGGTGAAAACTTATGATGGGTTACTGGGGAGGAGGAAGCATGATGAATTGGGGAGGATTAGGTTGGCTTTCGGGAATAGGATTTATTTTTTGGCTAGTCATTCTTGTAGATCTTATGCTCTTAGGTTTTTGGCTTTGGAAACAAATAAACAAAAAATAGATCAAAAAGGAGGTGAGTAAATGGATAAAAGATTAGAGTGGGTACTACGAGTAGCAGTCGCGGGAGAATTTTTAGGACATGGAATGCTTGCCTTGGAAGGCAAAAAGCAGTGGGTCGGTTGGATAAGTCAATTAACAACAGCAGATACGGGTTTGGCAACTCAGCTCCTTTTTCTAATTGGACTCTCGGACTTATTTGTTGCTCTTTTTGTACTTATAAGGCCAATTAAAATCGTTCTGCTTTGGGCAACATTTTGGGGTTTCTGGACCGCCATACTCCGGCCGATTGTAGGAGAGCCAATCTGGGATTTTATCGAGCGATTTGCAAACATCGGTGCGCCGCTTGCGCTCTTATTTATCGTAGGATTACCAAAAAAAGCAAAGGAACTCATCTCGTAAAAGATTATATATTGAAATTGGTACTTATAACACTTAATGTAAGGGGGGTGATAATATGGATAAAAATGAAGTAGCAGTGACGCATATACCAGAACCGAAATTATCCCGTCTTCTTTTTGCAGACACACGTTTTTCATTAGTCTGGCTCGCTATAAGGCTTTATGTTGGTTGGATATGGCTTCAAGCGGGGATTGAGAAAGTACAAAGTCCTGTCTGGACCGGTACAAAGTCAGGAGTTGCTCTTACGGGTTTTGTGACAGGGGCCCTGCAGAAAACTTTAGGTCTTCATCCAGATGTCCAGGGGTGGTATGCTACCTTTCTTAAGGATTTTGTTCTTCCCAACAGTTCCTTATTTTCCTATCTCGTTGCATATGGCGAAGTTTTAGTTGGAATAGC
The DNA here is from genome assembly GCA_001782475.1 of Candidatus Levybacteria bacterium RIFCSPLOWO2_01_FULL_38_21. Lineage (GTDB taxonomy): Bacteria > Patescibacteriota > Microgenomatia > Levybacterales > UBA12049 > 2-01-FULL-38-21. The sequence continues at coordinate 8,399 of MFOT01000025.1, forward strand.
ACTTATATTAGGTTTCCTTACAGGAATTGCAGCCTTTTTCGGTGGTTTTATGAACATGAGCTTTCTTTTGGCTGGGACTGTCAGCACTAATCCAATACTATTTCTACTTGAGTTATTATTGATTTTAGCTTGGAGAGTAGCTGGTTGGTGGGGAATTGATAGATTTATTCTACCTCTATTGGGAGGACACCCTAAAAAGAAGAAATAAGAACAATAAAGGCTTTAGTTTAAAGTACAGCGAGGTGGAAAGACCCCAACTCCGAGTCGATGGGTTTAAGATTTTGTTAGTCCTTTCAGTTCGAGCTTCAGTCTGTAGTATTTATTTTGTAAATATTGAAATTATTTTTTGAATCCAATTCTGTTTAGTCTCTACTTTTGGTTGGCTTACTGGGACTTTGTTTACTTTTTGTATAACCTCCTGCTTTGGTATATTAATTTTAGGCTGATTTTTACTCACAGGAGATTGTTTTTTTCCACTAATATTATTTTTAATATTACCTATAGCTCTTGTGACATTATATACTATTGTATTGACGATCCTGGGAAGAGGTGCGGGATAATATTTTCTAGATGCAGTCCCAATATAAAGCGCTTTGCTCCATGCACCGGAAGCACATCCGTTGCCGCCTCTGACTTTGAAAACAAAACCTCTGTTTGGTAATTTATTGACAACAGCCGTTTGAACACCATTTCCACTACCTGAAGTTTCAAAGCCATGCATAAAATTATTTTCAGAGGGACCGTAGATTATAAAATATTTATTCACCGGATTACCGGCAGGGGAATAATATAGCGTAGCGGAGCTTTTAGCTCGTGTTATTTGGAAAAGATTTGGGGCAGAAGTAGGACTTGCGTCTCCACAACCTCCTCCACCCCCAGAAGATCCTCCCCCTGAAGAAGAACTAGATCCTGAGGAAGTAGGAGTAGGCGTAGGGGTAGAAGTAACACTATATAATCCTGAACCATAAGTTCCGCTGCCGTAAGTGCTGCCAAATGCAGAAGAGGGATAAAAAACAATGACGATGACCGCAAGGATAAAGAATAAAATAAATCTCATGCTCATACTAAATATTTTACATAGCCTGGCAACAGTAATAATTTCCTTGACAATTATAGTATATATATATATATATTAAATAAAGAAAGGAGGCTTAAGATGTTTGGACTTGGCTTTCAGGAGTTATTAGTTATTTTGGCAATAATCCTCGTATTATTCGGCGGTAAGAAGATTCCGGAGCTTACCCGAAGTATAGGGCGTGCGATAAAAGAAATTCGTCATGGATTTACCGACGATAGTCCATCCGGTCCTGAAAAGGATAAAGATAGCAAAGGATAAACATTGTTCATGAATTCAAGGAGAACTTTCGGAGAGCATCTATCTGAGATACGAGAAAAACTCCTTTTCTCATTTGGCATATTTTTACTGGGAAGTTTTATCGGGTATATATTTTATAATCAGATACTTAATTTTCTTATAACTCCATTACATTCCCCGCTTTATTACTCATCTCCGGCCGGGGGTTTTGATTTTGCCATCAAAGTCTGTATTTTTTTCGGAATAGCTTTCTCCTTACCGGTATTTACCTATAATTTCCTTAGATTTATTGAACCGGCTATATTAGAAAAATCGAGATTCTTTATTTTTCGCTTTCTCATAGCATCTCTTCTTTTAATGACATTGGGTATTGGTTTCGCGTATTTCGTTGGACTGCCGGCGGCTTTACATTTCTTAGGTAAGTTCAGCTCTAGTGAAATAAAATCACTGATCTTAACCAATGAATATCTGAATTTTGTCATAAGGTATCTTGTGGGATTTGGAGTATTCTTTCAGCTTCCTCTTATCCTTCTTCTTATTAACCGCATTTCCCGTCTTCATCCTCACCGCTTAATGAAATTACAAAAACTGGTAATAATTGGTAGTTTTTCTATCGCCGCGATAATTACTCCAACTCCGGATTTTCTAAATCAAACCATTATGGCAGTGCCTATAGTTCTCATTTATCAGCTTTCAATTCTTCTGGTATGGTATGCCAATCGTGATATCTCAAGAGTCATGCGCCGGTTTGACAATTTAATTCCCAATAGACTCGGAATAATTCTGGAAAATAGAGATGCGTATACTTGGAGGAAAATAAGCTAAGACTGCCATGTTAATAAAAGAACAATTTGACAATCTTCTCAAAAAAGAGATGGACAGGAAGGAATTTCTCATCTATCTCCTCTTTATATTTATCGGATTAACCGGCCTGCCTTCAATTCTTAAAAAAATTCTCCATCCTACTGAAGAAAACACAATACCAAATTCTGTTAAACAGGGTTTTGGACAAGGTCCCTATGGAGGGAAAAGAAAGGAGGGTATTGAATAATGGCACAATTACCTACAGTCGGAGGAGATGACGGTACATGGGGCACTATCCTCAATGCTTTTCTCTCAATATCCCACAATAGTGATGGCACGATGAAGGTTCCTGCTGCTACTATCTTCGTAGCAGCCAGTGATGCCAGTGCGAATGTGAGAGCGGTTACCCCTTCTGCATATCTTTGCGACGGCACAGCTGATGAGGTGCAGATTCAAGCTGCCATCGATGCTTTGACCGTGAGTGACTCAGAGTCAACACCCAATGGAGGCACGGTGCAGTTGTCGGACGGCACCTTCGTACTGTCGTCTACTGTCAATATCAATAGGTGGGGAGTCCGGCTAGTTGGGCAGGGCGAGGAGGCGACGTACCTTCGGATCGCAAGCGGTGGGCCGGTGATAAAGATTGGGGATGGCTCGACGGCCAACAACGGCAAGAACCAAGTACTCGCCAACATGAAGATAGCGGGCAACTCAAGCAACATCGCCATCACCATCGATAAGGTGCAGAGGCTTGCCATCGAGCACGTCGTTTGCCGCGGCACCGGCACCGGCATCTCGATGTCGGATTTCCAGTGGGTGTCGTTCAAGAACCTCGCCTTCCGGAATATCAAGGACATCGCCATTGACATACTCTCGGACACTGGCTCAGAGGGCCACTTCAGTATTACTGACGTGGACATTGCGATGCACGGAACCCTCCTGAACAACACGGCCAACGGCATCAAGATCAACATCTCGGGCAGTGGAAACCCCATCTATGAACTGGCGCTCCGGCGTGTCCACATCATCAATGACGACGCGACCGCCACGGGGTTTATTCATCTCGATCTGCCGAGCACCAGTCAGGCCGTGCGCGGGATGCAACTTGACTCCTGTACCTTCGAGACTTTGGCCGGAGCCACTACGGACTCTATTGGCATCCGTTCGAATGGCGCCAACACGATGCTGTTTAACTGCTGTGCCTGGTTCGGCGGCAGCGCAATGGCGACTGGTTTCTCGATGCCGAACAACAACGGTGAATACACTTTCATGGTGTGCGATATGCGGACGTTCAAGGTCACGACTGGCGTCGGGATCAACGCCGGGACAAGCACAAACAACGTGTTTCTGCACCGTTTCTCGACGGCGGATGTCGCAACACCAACGAGCGGTACGGTGAAGAATTTTAGTGTGGCTTAAGCAGCCATGTTCGTGTTGCAGGCTGAGGTAGTGTAGAAATAAAGATACAGGCGGTAAACAATATTGGGTCTCAGCAGAAGGCGCAAGCTCTTCACCATTACCATTGACAGTTCCTACGCCAGCGATATCAGTTTCGACTGGAGGGCCTGATACAAATCACTTGGTTGATGTTTTGCTATTCCGTTATATAACACGATAGCAAGTGTTAGTTGCATCATTTTTGGCAATAAGGTGGGTCTTAGATGGTTTAAGAATGGATCAGCTTCTGCTTTTAAAGAAACATTATAGATGACACATGTTATTTAAAAAAGTTTTTTCTTTAACCCTCTTTCTTTTAGTCTTCACTTCATTTACTCCAACCACGGTTTTAGCCAGAACTTATGGTGAGGGTCTTTATGGAAGGGACAAGTATCAAGAGCCGACTACGACAAGTACATCAGGCGATGGAGACAAAATCGCGCCGGTTGCCACTCTCAAAATTATCTGCAGAAAAAAAATTAAGCTTTAAGGTAACAAAATAATTAGAGAATTCAACCCTGAGTCGATGGGTTTAAGATTTTGTTACTCCCTTCAGGACTTCCTTTTTTAAGCCACTGGGATATTTTAATGGGATTTAGGTGGTTGACAAATGATAAACTATATGGTAAATTTTACGAAGACCCAGGGAGGGAGGGTCAAGCTAAAATGAATAACGGAAAACAAGCAGTAATTAAAAGATTAAAAACTACCCGGGGACATTTAAGGCGGGTAATAAAAATGGTTGAAGAGGGGAAATATTGTATTGATATTTTGCAACAGTCTTTGGCAGTTCAAAATGCCCTCAAACGGATAGATGAAGAGGTTCTAGCCGCTCACCTATCCTCATGTGTTAGAAGAGCATTAAGCGATGAGGAAAAAGACAAACAGCTAAAGGAGATCCTCGAAGTGTTTAAGAAAGGAAGAGGATAAGACATCATGTTGGATGCATACTATAAATCTTGAAGTAGTTAAAACGACTTTCAGCCCCGAGTTAGGGTCGATAGTTTTGGGATTTGTTAGCGCAGCAGGTCTTACTTGGGTGACAGCGTATGGCACAATTAGCTTGTATAATCGTTGGTCAAAAAAATAAGGAATTAATAAAGATTTAATGATTATGAAAAATATGGAGGATTTTAAACCCGCGGCCAGTTTTTTCTTTTTGACTCCTTTTTATGACTTTTTATGTGAATTAATGGGATTTGGAAGATCGTTTAAGCTAAAAGTCATAGATCTTCTAAGCATTAAGGGTTTTGAAAAAATTTTGGACATTGGATGTGGTACAGGGACTTTGATAATTGAGGTAAAAAAAAGATACCCAAATACTGAGATCCTGGGAATTGATCCGGATGAAGAAATTCTAAAGATTGCAGGAAAAAAATTGAAAAAGAGCAAGGTTTCGGCAAAACTTATAAAGGCTTATGCTCAAGCTTTGCCATTTCCAGATTCAACGTTTGATTTAGCAGTCAGTACTCTTATTTTTCATCACCTAAAAACGGACGTTAAAAAAAAGTCGATAAAAGAGATTTATAGAGTACTCAAAAAGAGAGGAAGATTCCTGCTGATTGATTTTGGACAGCCAAAAACACTTCTTTCTAAAATCCTACTTAAGGTTGGTGCCTTTTTTGAAGGGAAAGAGAATATGGAAGCAAACTTAAAAGGCAAACTACCTTTATTTTTAGAAGGGGCGGGCTTTGAAATAAAAAAAGCAAACCTTTATTTTAGAGGAATCCAATTTTTAGAAGCAAGAAAATAAAATGGAAAATCATAAAAATCATAATTTAAAAGGTTTATATACCTGTCCTATGGATCCGGATGTAATAAAGGATACTCCCGGTAAGTGTCCAAAGTGTGGAATGATATTAATTGAAATAAAAAATAAAAAAGAAAATATAAAAGATGAACGTATGGATCACGAAGAACTAAATCATGACAAACACAATACGCATTCTATGAAAAAACTAGAAGAAATATCATGGTGGGAAAAATTCAAGATGAGTATGACAATGAGTATGGGCATGGAGCATACAGGGCTTGCCGGCAGGGAAATGGCAAGGCTTATGGAAGAAGATATTCGAAACAAATTCTTTTTCGCACTTATCCTGTCGATTCCCATTATTGCTTATTCGCCTTTGGGAGAAAAAGTTTTAGGCATAAATCTTCCGCATCCTATTCCTACTGCATGGATACTTTTTATACTCACAACTCCTGTTTTTTTCTATTCTGGATGGATATTTTTATATTCCAGTTTTAAGGCTTTACAACAGAAAACATTAAATATGGCAGTCTTAATTGCCGTTGGGATAACTGCAGCTTATGCTTTTAGCGTTGTGCTTACAATTTTAGGAAGCAGTGATTCTTATTACGAAGCGGCAGCGCTTCTTATAACTTTTGTTTTGTTTGGGCATTGGATGGAGATGAAATCCCGTCGTGGCACAACCGATGCTTTGCAAGCACTTTTTGATCTTGTCCCGCCGCAAGCAAGAGTTTTAAAAAACGGGAAAGAAATTCTGGTTTCAACTTCGGAAGTCGTAGTTGGAGATATTGTTGTTTTAAAACCCGGTGACAAGGTTCCGGTTGACGGAAAAATAACAGAAGGCGAAACAGCAATAGATGAGTCTTTGGTAACAGGAGAGTCTCTTCCGGTTGCTAAGAAAAAGGGCAACGGAGTGATTGGAGGATCAATTAATACATCAGGTTCAGTTAAATTTAAGGCAACAAAGATTGGGGAAGATACAGCGCTTGCCCAGATTGTAAAGCTTGTTGAAACAGCCCAAAACTCAAAAGCTCCCGGGCAAAAAATTGCAGACAGGTTTGCGCAATATTTGGTGGTTGTTGCAGTTGGTGGTGGTCTTTTGACGTTTGCAATCTGGTTTTTTGTAATAGGACAGCCACTTATGTTTGCTTTAACTTTTGCAATTTCTACTGTGGTTATCGCATGCCCTGATGCATTGGGGCTGGCAACACCAACAGCTGTTGCGGTGGGAACAGGATTAGGCGCAAAACACAACATTCTAATCAAAGACGCGCCCACGCTTGAACAAACGTCAAAAATTCAAGCAATAGTTTTAGATAAAACAGGGACTTTGACTCAAGGAAAACCAGAAATTACCGATGTGATTGCGGCAAAAGGATTTAGCGAAAACGAAATTATTGAACTCGACGCCGCAGCTGAGGCTAAATCTTCCCATCCGTTAAGTCAGGCAATTTTAGAAGAAGCAAAGAAAAGAAAATTAACTATTCCAACTAAAATAGAAGGGTTTAAAAATCTCGCAGGACATGGGGTTGAAGCTAAAGTTTTAGGAAAGCACGTTCTTGTCGGAACAGTAAAGCTTATGAATGACAGAAAAGTGGATATTACGCCTTTACTAAAAGAAATCGACAGGTTGCTTTCGGAAGGAAAAACAATTATGGTCTTGGCAGTTGATGGGAAAATCGCGGGAGTAGCAGCAGCCTTAGATCCAATAAAAGAAAATGCAAAAACTGCAATTCTTAGAATGAAAGAATTAGGACTTGAAGTTGCGATGATTACTGGAGACAACAAAAAAACAGCAGAAACAATTGGAAAAGAATTAAATATAGACAGAGTTTTTGCCGAAGTTTTGCCGGAAGATAAAGCAAAATATGTAAAAAAACTTCAGGACGAGGGAAAATTTGTTGCAATGGTTGGAGACGGAGTAAACGACGCCCCTGCCTTAGCGCAGGCTGATATTGGTATAGCAATAGGAGCAGGAACGGATGTTGCAATAGAGACTGCAAAAGTAGTTCTAATGAAATCCGACCCGGCTGATGTTTTGCGGGCGATAAAACTTTCAAAAGCAACTGTAAGAAAAATGAAACAAAACCTTTTTTGGGCTTCTATTTATAATCTTTTGGCCATCCCAATTGCGGCGGGAGTTTTATATCCGAATTTTCAGATCTCCCTACGGCCTGAAATCTCCGCTCTTTTAATGAGTATTTCTTCAATTATCGTTGCCACAAATGCAGTCCTCTTAAAAAGGACAGAGAAGGATTTAGTTTCGGTTTAAAAGAAAGGAAGACGTGCGAAACTTTCCAGTTGACACGAATATAAGGTTTTGGTAACGTAACAGAGGAGGTGAGTATGGCAGATAAAAATTTTACAGATCAGAATTTTCAGGACGAAGTTATAAAAAGCGATACCCCGGCTCTTGTTGACTTTTGGGCTCCATGGTGCGCTCCTTGCCGAATTGTTTCTCCAATAATAGAGGAGTTGGCAAAAGAATATGAAGGAAAACTAAAGGTTGGAAAAGTAAACGTAGATGAAAATCCAAATAGCGCTTCACGGTTTGGAATAATGAGTATTCCAAGCATTCTAATTTTTAGAAACGGAGAACCGGTTAAAACAATGATCGGCGCACAAAGTAAGGAGAATTATAAAAAAACAATCCAAGAGGTTTTAGGGGGATAATGGCTCGGATGCAAAATTTTCTTGTTCCGCAGTTCGCAATAGTATATAAATACTCCTAAGTTAACTTTCAATAATTAAATTAATTTACAATCAATCTTCTGTGTGTTAAGCTCAAAATGCGAACAGCGAAAATTTTCATCACTCGCCATTTTAATTTAGTACTATGGTTTACGATGTAATTATTATAGGAAGTGGTCCTTCGGCTTTAACAGCTGCAATTTATACAACCCGCGCAAGTCTTAAGACTCTTGTTATCGCAGGTATAAAATGGGGCGGGCAGTTAATGCTTACAACTGCTGTAGATAATTATCCGGGATTTGCGCAAGGAATTCAGGGTCCTGATTTAATGCTTGCTATGAGAAAACAGGCAGAGAGGTTTAGAGCAGAATTTGTAGATGAAGATTTTTCAGAAGGTGATTTCTCTCAAAAACCTTTTAGAATAAGAGCAGGAGAAAAAACTTTCGAGGGGAAATCGGTAATAATCGCAACAGGTGCAGATACAAAATGGCTCAATATTCCTGGCGAAAAAGAAAAAATCGGAAAAGGAGTCTCATCCTGTGCTCCCTGCGATGCATTTTTCTTCAAAAACAAAAAGACAATTGTAGTGGGTGGTGGAGACAGCGCTATGGAAGAGGCATTAGTCCTTGCCAATCTTGCAGATTCCGTAACTGTTGTTCACAGAAGTGAAACTCTTCGGGCAAGTCAGATAATGCAGGACAGAGCCAAAAAAAATCCCAAAATAAAATTTTTGTTTAATACAGAAGTTGTGAAGATTCTTGGGGATGAAAAAGTAACGGGCGTCGAACTTAGGAATAACAAAACAAATGAAGTTTCAAAAATGGATCTGGATGGAGTCTTTGTGGCAATAGGACATGTCCCAAATACAATGAAATTCAAAGGAATTGATTTGGACGAAAAGGGATACATAAAAGTTAAAGATCATACAAGAACAAATATAGAGGGCGTGTTTGTTGCAGGGGATGTTCACGATAGTCATTACAGACAGGCAGTAACCGCCGCCGGATACGGATGTATGGCAGCTTTGGAAACCGAGCACTGGCTCCGCGGCCAGGAATAATATTGAAGTATTGACACTTAATTTGAGCTGTGTTAAGATGGGATTGTGAATGTTTATCACCCTGGCAAAAACTGGGGGATAAGAGGAAAAAGATTATTTATGATAGCAAACAAAAATATTCTAACTCCCCGGTTGGGGCTTTTGTTGTCTTCTTAATCTTTTCCCTCTCACAATAAAATTTTTAATAATCAGAATCAAGCGGATTCTTAGGAGACCGGGCCCGAAGTTTACCTGGCTGAACGCCTCGTTTGCAACGAGGAGGCAAGGGGTTCGATTCCCCTCGGGTCCACCCATTCGACTCGCCTTCGGCAAGCTCAGGCTCGCTCAGGGCAAGCCACACTTTGTTGTTTGGCGCGTAGCGCTTGCTCCGATTAGATCGCGAGCCGCTACACGCTAAATAATAAATGATTGGCTCTTTGACAAGTGAAGAGAAATCCCGCCTCTGGCGGGATAAAAATGTTTTAACCCCGCCTTTGGCGGGGTAAGTTACTCATTAATGCCAATAATGGATGCCTAGGAGGCTTTGGCCGAGGAAGGACGCATACGGCGGCGATACTCGTCGGGTAGGTGCCATAAACCTATGATCCGGCGGTTTCCGAATGGGGCAACCCGGTCCCGCCTTTGGCGGGATCAGCCTGTTGTAAAAATATATCAGCAATGGTATATATAGCGACCGGCTGGGCACGGCGCGAACTGAAACATCTTAGTAGCGCCAGGAAAATAAATCATATGAGATTTCCTAAGTAGCGGCGAGCGAAAGGGGAGAAGTCTAAACCCCTCACCTTTTTGTTTCCAATTAGTATAATTAAGCTATGTATTACCTTTATGTTTTGAAAAGTAAGAAGAATGGAAGTTTTTATATAGGATCAACAAAGGATTTAAGAAAGAGATTTAAGCAACATAATTCTGGCAAGAGTTTATTTTCGAAAAAGTTCTTGCCTTGGGAATTAGTTTATTACGAAGCATATCAAAAATATAAGTATGCTTTTCGGAGAGAAAAATCTTTTAAGAAAAGGGCAAAAGCATGGCAAGAACTCTTAAAAAGATTGGAGATAAAAAGGTGAGGGGGGTTGTAGGACTGCATTAAAGGATCAGTTGAGGGTAGAAGAAAGCGCCGGAATTGCGCTGCCAAAGAGAGTGAAAGTCCCGTACTCAAAACCCAAGACTGCCTTGCAGTATCCTAAGTACCATGGGGTACGATAAAACCCTGTGGGAATCTGGGACGTCCACGTTCCAAGACTAAATACCAAAGTCTACCGATAGTGAA
>MFOT01000026.1 GCA_001782475.1 Candidatus Levybacteria bacterium RIFCSPLOWO2_01_FULL_38_21
ATACTCAAAATATGCATTAAGAAGTGGGACGGTTGACGAAAAAAGGGAGATAATTAAGGCTCTTGGAGGCCTCCTTTACATCCACCAGCGATTCGTTTGCTCCTCTCCTGTCAATTAGCTGCCGGACTACGATTCGAACGTAGATAGACGGATCCAGAATCCGTCGTCCTACCATTAGACGATCCGGCAATAAGTCTCCCTATTTTACTAAAAAGACAAGCCTAAGTCATTTATTCAGTCCCATAATGTCTCTTTTACTGGATAGCGAGCGTACGGTACGAATGTTTGAGCAAAAATTTCAAGTTTAGCAAGCCAAATCAATCCATTTCGAGACGTTGGTCAGTCAGGGTGCACTAAGTGGCTGCTGGGTTTGGATTCGAACCAAAATAAACGGATTCAGAGTCCGTTGTCCTACCATTAGACGACCCAGCAATAACACTGCAATTTTATCAGATTTTAGATGTAAGAACAAACTTATTCCTGCTCCATGAGCGTGGGGAGTTTTTGGGTAGTGTTGTAACTCCACATAATCATATACTCATATATTTTTTGCTGATTAGTCTCTGAATCTACTTTTAATCTATAATCTTTTTGACGTATTTTGCGATGTATTTCAAAAAGAATCTTTTCAAAAGTGTTTTTATTTTTTTATTTTTGATTTCTCCAATTTTGATTATCAAACCCTCAAAAGTATCGACATGTACAAGATTTTCTAGCTGTTTTAGGTCGCTTATTGAGTTGATTTCAATTCGTCCTGATTCCTGAAGTACGCCAATGACGGAAAGTAAACCTTGTTTTAGAGCAAGAGATGAAGGCCATTTACTTCCTTTGAACGGCTTTTTTAATCCTATTAATGGAACAATTTTTATTTCTTTTCTTCTAAATAAAGTGTTTAGATAAACTTCACTGCCTCCTGCCCCCTTGGTCCTGGAAAGTTTTGAGACGTGAGGGAGTAAAGCGTCTCTCGGATAAATTCTTTCACCGGCAAGAAATACTTCATGTCTCCAATATTTCCCGGTTTTATTTTGAGTGGGGACGGCAAAGACAACACGTGCTTCTCCTTCCAAGATTGGACTGAGCATTTTTTCGATATGCTCAGATGTAAAGTTTATTAAATCGCTGTCACAAAAGAATAAAAAATCTCCTCTTGCTTCTTTAATTCCCTCTGCGACCGCTGTACCCTTACCTTTATTTGTTTTAAAATTTATCAACTTTATCTTTTTACCGAATTTCTTTAAAATTTCAAGACTCTTATCAGATGAGCCATCGTTGATACAGATCACTTCGTCTATTAATTCAGATCCGAGTATTGTTTTGACAACTTTCTTAACTGCTCTTTCTTCATTGTAAACGGGGACAATTGCGGATACGTGTGGTTTTTTATTATTTTTCATGAGTAATCCCGCTGATGTAAAACAGTTTTATATTATATCATTTTGGAATTTAATTTTATCTAAGCATTCTTACTATATGAGGAACAAATATTAGAATTCCCACAATTACCGATCCTATTGATGCAACCAAAACCATCCCCGCTGATACATCTTTTGCTATCTTTGCCTGCTGTCTATGCTCCCGAATTATTAAATCAACCATCTCCTCAATTGCCGAATTTATCATCTCAAGACAAATTACAAGAAGAATCATTATTCCCAATATTCCCATCTCAAATGCATTTACTCTAAAAAAAATGCTTGCGGCAACAACCAAAATAGCAGCTCCTATATGAATTCTTAAATTCCTGTTGTGTCTTACCGAAAACAAAATTCCTTCGAAAGCGTATTTAAATGATTTTATTAAAGACCGCTGCGTTTCCATTAAAAAATAAATCTCCCTATTGTATAAACAATTATAGTTAATATGATACCCAAAAATCCACCTGAAATTGCTTCCAAAATTGTGTGTTTTTTAATCTTAACTCTTGCCCATGCCATTACCGGAATCAAAATCAATATAGGAAGAAAATTATATCCAAAAAGAATTACAAGGGAAAGGGTAAACGCAGAAACCGTAGCTGTGTGAATACTTACCTTAATCCAATTATTCACAACGCTGATTACTAAAACTCCTAAAATTATCCCAAAAATCAAAAAATATAGAATTTTTGGACCATTTAAAAGGATTAAAGACCCCAGATATAAAAAGGTAATTATTCCTCCAAAAGCAAAAAGCTTTGGCCGTTCTTCTTTTTTAGATACATCATAGTCCGAGAAAAAACCAATCAGCATCCCTAAAAGAACAAAAAAAACAACAGAAAATAAAAATATATAAGAAAAAAGCGCCCACTTCAATGAATAGAAGATGTTCTCCGTCTCTTTGTAAACTAAAATAAACGGGGTCGGTAAAAGAAGGATAAATGGACTTGATGAAAAAGATATAAATCTTGCTAAATTTTTAACCATTATCTTTTAAGTTCTTTATAAAAAATTCCTTGCCATAAATTTTATTAAGCTCTAAAATTCCAATTCCTTGCTCTTTGCCTGTCATAAAAAAGTAAATTTCGGCAAAGGAAATTCTTTCCTTTACCGAAAAATCCTTAATAGTCAAAAGCAGTTTTTCTCCTTCCCAATCTTCTCCTAATTTTTTATCAAGGAGCTCTAATAATTTTTTTGCTCTTTCTTTTTCTTTTTTGGAATATTTTCTTTGCTTTTTAGCATCAACTAGTTTCTTAAAATCTTTTAGGATTTTCATTCTGGATTTTGCTGCGTTAACCCAGATCTCTGATTTATCAGAGTTTAGGATATTCTTAACTTTCTTGTCTTTTTGATAAAAATCCACCAACCTCTTTTTAAGATCTTTTATGGTTCTTATCCAAGCACCGTTGAACCACTCAAGTTTTTGAGTATCAAAAATTGGATTTGCCGAATTTACATCTTTAAGATCAAAAAGTTCTATCATTTTTTCAATACTCATCTGCTCTTGTCCATCCGGAGGTGTCCAGCCAACAAGCGCCATATAATTTAATACTGCTTCTCTTATATATCCCTCGTCTCGATATTCCAAAGCAGATTTTGCTCCTTCTCTTTTTGAGAGCTTGCCTTTGTCTTTTCCTAAAATAACCGGAAGATGTGCAAAGACAGGCTGATTCCATCGAAAAATTTTATATAATTGAACATGTTTTGGTGTCGAGGAAACAAATTCCTCACCTCTAATCACATGGGTTATTCCCATAAGACAATCGTCAACTACATTTGCAAAATTGTATGTTGGATATCCATCGGATTTTAAAATTACAAAATCTTCCTGGGTTTCATTTTTAAAAGATATTTCTTTTTGCCCGATTGCATCAATCCACTTTGTTTCTCCTTTTTTTGGCATTTTAAATTTAAGCGCGCCATCGCTTTCATAAACCGCTCCCCTTTTCTTTAATATTTGCGCATATTGCCTATATATCGAAAGTCTTTCGGATTGAACAAATTTTTCATCCCAAGAAAGTCCCAGCCATTCAAGAATTTCATAAATAGCTTTTTCTGCCTCTTTTACAAATCTTTTCCTGTCTGTGTCCTCAATTCTCAAAATAAATTTACCCTTATTTTTTTTTGCAAATAAGAAATTAAAAAGAGCTGTTCTCGTATTTCCTATATGAGGAACTCCTGTTGGGCTTGGGGCAAATCTAACCTTAATCATACTTGCATTGTACCTTAAGATTCTCCTATACTCAAGATACGTTCATTTAATGAACGTATCAAGACATGCTAACCTTAAGCCAGGCAACTTCTTTAACAAAGAGAATTGCCAAATGGTCGGCAATTATTGCTCTCTCAATAATTCTTCTTATAATTTTTGTAAGAGTAGGAAAAACACTTAAGGAAATCATAGCTCCAACGCCTCCGCCTCCTCCAACTGTTTCTTTTGGCAAATTGCCTGCTATTGAATTTCCAAATAACTCTTTTCCTCAGAAGATCACCTACACTATAGATACCGTTACGGGAGCCTTGCCAAAACTTCCAGATAGAGCCAATGTTTTTAAGATGGGAGAGCCAAACCCTGATCTTCTTGCACTTAAAAAAGCAGAACAAAAAGTAACCGGGGAGGGATTCTCACAACCCGCAATCCGGATCTCGGGAAATACTTATCAGTGGACAGATTCCAAAAGTCCAATTTTAAGAAAATTAAATATAGACATATTTACTTTAGACTTTACCGTGTCTTCTTCTTTTTTGTCTAATCAGGCGGTTACCTTGGGAACTAATTTACCCAACCCGGATAACGCAAAGGGGGTTGCCCAAAGTTTTCTTTCGAATATGTCATTTTTGTATGAAGACTTGAATTTGGAAAAAACAAAAACAAATTTACTTTCTATAAAAAACTCTAATTTACAACCTGCAACAAGTATTTCAACTGCGCAAATAATAGAGGTTGATTTTTTCCAAAAAGATGTAGATAAAATGCCAATACTCTATTCAAAAAACAACAGTTCGACTATGAATATTTTTGTGGGAGGAGGAGAAAATCAAGCTCAAGTTGTAAAATCAGAGTTTTTTCATCAAACAATTTCCAGTCAATCTTCTACTTACCCAATAAAAACAGCTTCCGATGCTTTTCTACAACTAAGGAGGGGAGAAGCTTATATTCTATCAAGCCAAAAAGATGAAGATGTTTCTGTTAGAAACATTTATCTTGGATATTTTATGGCAAATAAAAAACAGGACTTCTTAATGCCAATTATAGTTCTTGAAGGTGATAACGGCTTTGTTGCTTATGTTTCTGCGGTTAAGGATGAATGGATAAATAAGTAAGGTTGTCCGACAAAAGATTAATAATCTTGAGTGTGTCTTCAAATCTATCCTCGCTTCTCATTACAACTATTATCAGAGTGTGGCCGTTTTCTGCTTTTGAAACTACCAACACTTCCCCTGCCTCGTCTGTAAAACCTGTTTTTATTCCATTTATCCCATCTGTTCCCAACAGTTTATTTCTGTTAAACACCAAATAAGTATTTTCGCCGTAAATATCGGAAATAAATTTGTACTTTGTGGAAACGATTTGCGAAAAAATCTTATTGTTCAAGGAGTATGAAGCAAGTCTTCCAAGCTCAAGAGGTGTTGTATAGTCATCCTTATCAAAGAGCCCTGCGGGATCCTGAAAATGAGTATTATTAAAATTAAGAAGTTTTGCCTTCTGATTCATTTTTTTTACAAATCCTTCTGTTCCCCCCGGATAGTTTTGCGAAACTGCAAAAGCAGCATCGTTTGCCGAAGGCAAAAGTAATGCATAAAGCAAATCTAAAAACGTTATTTTTTCACCCAGAACAAGCCCAAGAATAGATCCTTCATTTATTGCTTTCTTAACTTCTAAAATATCCGTAGGCTTGAAATAATCAAGCGCAGTTAATGCTGTCATAATTTTTGTTGTAGAGGCAGGAGAGAACCGAAAATTCTCATTTTTTGCATAAATAACAACACTTGAGTCCTTATCTATTACAACTGCAGCTTTTGCCGAGATATCTGGGTTGATTTTATTTTTTAAAAAGGGATAGTTTAGACTATGATAATTAGGAAATGGAGAAATTAAGGTTGATCTTAGGATAATTTCTCCCTTTTGATAGATATCAAAAGCAGCTAAAATAAACAGAACGATAACAAGGGTTACTGGCAGTAAAAACGGGTCTGGTTCTAAAAAACGTTTTTTAACCGATCGAAGAAAACCTTTCATCTACTCGCTCCATATCTCTTGGAAAAAGACTTGCTTCCCGAATATTTTTAAGATCCAGAGTTTTCATCGTAACTCTCTCCAAGCCAAAAGAAAATCCACCCTCCGGAGGCATACCATATTTAAAAGCCTGAAGGTACATCTCAAACTTTTTAAGATTTAATTTTCTCTTCTTGAGACTCTCGATCAATTGTTGGTAATCATGTATTCTTTGGCTACCACTCATAATCTCAATACCTCTAAACAACATATCATAGCTTAAACTATATTCAGGATTCCGAGGATCAGGCATGGTGTAAAATGGTTTTGCCATTGTCGGAAAATGAGTAATCGTAACAAGATCACTCTTGTGTTTTTCTTTGGCCCACTTGCAAATATCAACTTCATCTTGAGGGGCTAAGTCCTTTTCTTTTCTATTGTCTCGTCCAAATTCTTTAAGGATAATTTCTTGTGTTTCTCTTACGGTAAGTCTTGGAATTTTACCAAAAGCAATCTTTTCCATTTTAAACTTTTTTAAGATATTTCCGCAGCTTTCCTCAACGTGTTTTAGCATTGATACTGCAATTTCCTCAAACATATCCAGAAGCTCTCTAAAATCAACGAACCCGATTTCGCAATCCATTTGGGTTGTCTCGGTTAGATGTCGTGTGGTTACCGATGGTTCAGCTCTATATGCATGAGCAATCGTCCAGACTCGCTCAAATACCGTAACCATCATTTGCTTGTACAATTGAGGACTTTGTGCCAAAAATGCTTTATGATCGTAATATTCGATTTCAAAAAGTCCGGAACCTCCCTCGGTGGCGCTGGCAACTATGGTAGGGACAACGATTTCCCTACATCCTAATTTCTTACTGGCATTTCTAAATCCCTCAACTAATGCCTCTTGGACTTCAAAGATTGAGGAGATTTTTGGATGACGAAGTGTAAGCGCACGGTAATCAAGAAGCGTAGGTAATTCTAACTTTAATTCTTCTACTCCCATATCAAAGGGTAAGGGTTGCGCCTTTGACAAAACAATAATTGAGCTAACCCCAACTTCCACAGCTCCTGTTTCTAAATCTTTGTTTATCGTGCTCTCCGATCTATTTTTTACAACTCCTGTTGCCTCAACAACAAATTCAGGTCTAATCTCTTGCGCTACTTTATAACCATCTTCCGATACCTTTGGATTTACTACTAACTGGACTAAGCCCGAGCGGTCCCTTAAATCAAGAAAAATTAATTTTCCGTGATCCCGGCGTGCCTTAACCCAGCCTTTAAGAAGTACTTTTTTACCTATAAATTCTGGAGTTTCTTTTGATAAAATTCTTTTTGATTTATCATTTATCATTTATCATTTATCATTTTAGTTTAATTTTTCCCTCTTGACAAGATGTTTTACACTTGATATATACTGATATACATATGAGTCTTTCTTTCAATCTTATAAAACCCGCTATCCTCTCTATTAAATAAGAGGGGGGCTTGTTGGAGAGAAAGACAGTTCTCCCAATTTCAATTGAAAAAGGGAGTTTTTATTTTTAGGGAGGTGATTAACTTGAGGAGAGTCGAAGCAGCAGAAATGTTTGGAGGACACCCACCGTCAAGGGGTGCGTTAAACGTAGTCCAAGAAGCTATGAGATTTGGAATGAATCCGACACCTTATGTTGAAGCAACTGTAAAAACTGCAGAGAAAAATGGCAGGCGAAAAATAATAGTAAAACCAGGCAATCCCTTGGGGATACTAAGAGATGCCGTAATATCAAAACAAGCAACAGGAAGATAAGGAAAATCTAAATTTCTGAACTTGAACTAATCTTAAAATCTTTTATCTTAAGCTGAATTCTGTTATTTCCATTCCATCGGTCCTCCTCGATCGTATAAACTAAATCGATCTTGTCCCCGATTCTGATTTCATCTGCTCTATCTCCCAGACCAAACCCAATTGCATCAAAATATTTTCCATCTTTTTGAACTCTTAATTTTAAGTGCAGTCCATCATTACCAACTAGTCTCATATCATCAATCGTTAGATTTTTTGACAAAAAAACTGGGGTAGGATTCCCAATCCCAAACGGAGCAAGTTTTTGGAGCTTTTTATAAAATTCAAAATTTATATCAGACAACAGAACTTCAAGATCAATATTTAAAATTCTCTTAAGTTTTTCTGTATCCAAAAGTTTTACTGCCAACTCTTCGAATTTCTTCTCAAGAACAGAAATTTTATCTGTCTCAACAGTAAATCCCGCTGCCATTGGATGCCCTCCTGCATCAACCAAAAGATCCGATGCTGTCCTTATAAACTCGATAATATTAAAACCCTTAATCGATCTTGCCGATGCCTTACTGTATTTCTCTCCTATAGATAGAACTATTGCCGGGCGATAAAATTCTTCAACCAATCTTCCTGCAACAAGACCAATAACTCCCTGCTGATAAGTTTCATCTCCTAAGAAAATTAAACTTTTGACTTTTGACTTCTTGTCTTGAGCTTGCCGAATTGATTGACTTTTGACTTTTTCTTTAGCATGTTCAAATGCCTCAATTGTTAATTCCTGCCTCCTTTTATTTGTACTGCTGAGTTTTTCCGAAAGAACCTCAGCTTTTTTTGGATCTTTCGTACATAATAGTCTTAGACTATCCATAGCATACTCAAGTCTTCCCATTGCATTAAGACGGGGCGCAATAATGTGTCCTATTTCAAAAACATCTATTAATTCTTTTTCGATCCCTGCTTCTTTAATAAGAGCTAGAAGCCCGGGTCTTTTAGTAGTTCTAAGTTTTTCGATTCCAAATTTTACAAGCGTTCTATTTGCCTCTGTTAGAGGAACTAGATCAGCCACAGTTGCCAACGCAACTAGCTCTAGATGTGTATCTCGTATTTTGTATTTAGTATTTTGATTTTGTGATTTGTTTAGGATTTCGAATTTCGAGTTTAGGATTTCCTGGCTCAAGAGCCAGGCAACTCCTGCTCCGCAAAGCTTGGTCGTATGAACAATAGCGTAAGCTTTAGGAAGATTTTTTGAAGGAACATGATGGTCGGTTATAACCACATCAATCCCCTGTTTGTTTGCATAATTAACTGCCTTATTCGCAACTATTCCATTATCAACTGTTATTATCAAAGAACAATTTTTAATTTTAAATTTTAAATTTTTAATTCCTGTCTCCGACAGGCCGTATCCCTCATCTAATCTATGCGGAATGTAGGGTAGAACTTCTGCTCCAAGAAAAGTTAGAGTTTCCCATAAAATTGCTGACCCGCAAATCCCATCCACATCATAGTCTCCAAAAATTATTATTTCCTCTTTATTTCTGATTGCCTTGTTTATTCTTTTAATTGCTTCTTCTAATTGATTTTTGTTTATACCTACGCTTTTGGCTGTTACATCTGAAAGCTTTGGATTTAAGAATTCCTCAATTTCTTTTTTAGACTTAACTCCCCTGTTCTCAAGCAATATTTTTATTAACTTATCAATTCTGAATTCTGAATTCTGAATTCTGAATTTATTTTGAATTTTCCATTTCTTCATAGCAAAAATTGTTTCTGCTATACTATATCAAATCCCACCACAGCGGAACAAGGTATGAAGCTCAATATTCCAAATGAAGTTCTTGCTACATATAAAAAGCTCGAAAATTCTGGATTCGAAGTGTATTTGGTTGGAGGCTGTGTAAGAAATCTTCTTCTTAAAAAAGGGGTTAATGACTGGGATCTAACAACCACTGCAACTCCGCAGCAAATTCTCAAAAATTTTCCTTCAGGTTTTTACGATAATCAATTTGGAACCGTCGGTGTGCCCCTGAAAAACAAGCAGATAATTGAAATAACAACGTACAGAACCGAGCATGGATATATAGACAGAAGACATCCTAAAAAAGTTTCTTGGGGAAAAACGATTGAAGAAGATTTATCGCGCCGGGATTTTACTATTAATTCCATCGCCCTAAAAATCAAGGCTCAACCCCAGGGGTTGACGCACGAAATTGTTGATCCGTTCAAAGGGCAGGAGGATATTAAAAATAAAATTATTAAAGCAGTCGGTAATCCAAAAAAAAGATTTAAAGAGGACGCCTTAAGATTAATAAGAGCGATTAGATTTGCTACAGAACTTTTATTTACAATTGAGGATAAAACCTGGGAAGAAATTGTTAATGATTCAAGGCTCATCGAAAAAATATCAAAAGAAAGAATAAAGGACGAGCTTTTAAGAATCCTTGAAAGTGATTATCCTTATGAGGGGATAATGCTTCTTAAAAACAGCGGCCTTCTGGAACATATTCTGCCCGAACTTTTAAAAGGCGAGGGTATTTCGCAGGAGAGGCCGGGAAGACATCATAAAAGTGATGTTTTTACACATAACATTTTGTCTTTAAAATTTTGTCCTTCTAGGGACCCGATTGTTCGTTTTGCAACCCTTCTTCACGATATCGGAAAACCTTATGTTGCGTCAAAGGATGAGAAAGGGCTTGTCATTTTTCATAATCATGAGATCTCGGGAGCAAAAATTGCTCATCAAATTTGCGAAAGATTAAAATTCTCAAAAAAAGACAGGGAAAAGATTGTAAATCTTATAAGATGGCATATGTTTACGGTTGATGAAAAAATTACTGATGCAGCTGTTAGAAGATTTATAAGACGGGTTGGAGTTGAAAATGTTAAAGATATGATGGATCTTAGAATTGGAGACAGGCTTGGGGGAGGCACACAGCAAGCAGAAAGCTGGAGACTTAAGCTTTTTAAAAAAAGGGTCGAAGAACAGCTTTCGCCCGCCCCGTTTTCAATTAATGATCTTGCAATTGATGGGAATGATGTAATGAAAATTTTAGGAATTAAACCTGGACCCAAAGTTGGGGAAATCCTCCAAAAACTTTTTGAAGAAGTCGACGAAGATCTGTCGAAAAACACTAAAGAATATTTAACAAAAAGGGTAAAGAAACTAAATGAATAAAGTTTTGGAAGTAAAAAACCTCACAAAGAAATATGATCATTTTACTGCCGTGGATGATATTTCTTTTTTTGTAAATGAAGGCGAAGCGGTTGGTTTTCTTGGTCCAAACGGAGCCGGAAAAACTACTACTATTCAAATACTTTTGGGGATTACTTCTTCCACGGCGGGCACAATTAAATTTTTTGGCAAAGATTTTAATAAACATAAGAAAGAATGCTTACAAAGAATAAACTTTGCCTCTGCATTTAATACTCTTCAGGGAAGAATTACTGTGTGGGAAAATTTATTAGTTTTTGCTCACCTTTATAAAGTAAAAAATCCAAAGAAAAAAATAATGGAATTCATAAATTATTTTGAAGGCGAAGCACTTCTTAAACAACGTTATTGGGATTTATCGGCAGGACAGAAAACAAAAATTAATCTTATAAAATCTCTTATAAATGATCCTGAAATTATACTTATGGATGAACCTACTGCATCTTTGGATCCTGATGTAGTTGATAAAACATTGTCTTTTATTGAAGAACTTAAAAAATCACGAAAAATTACACTTTTATATACAAGTCACAATATGGATGAGATTACTAGGGTTTGCGATAAAATAATTTTTTTGGATCACGGAAAAATTGTAGCGCAAGATTCTCCCCTTAATCTTACAAAACAAATCAAAACGTCGACTCTAAAACTTACGTTTGACGGCAAAAAAGAAGAAATGGAGAAATATTTAAAAAGTCAAAAATTAAAATATGAATTCCTCAATGAATATACTGTAAAAATAGCTATTGAGGAAAAACTAATACCTAGTGTAATTTTTGGAATAAGCAAAACTGCTCTATGGATAACTGACATAGAAGTTCAAAAACCAACGCTTGAAGATTTCTTTCTGCATATTGTCAGAGGAAAAAACTATGTCAATTCAAAGAATTAAAGCAATTTTACTTCAGGAATTGTATATCACCAGACACTCTCTTGAAGTTATTATGGATCTTTTTTATTTTTCAATTGTTAATATTATAGTGTTTGGTTTTGTTTCGATTTATCTAGCAGGGTCAAATAACCCACTAGCAGCACACTACATTCTCCTTGGGATGATCCTTTGGGAAATCATAAGAGTAACTCAGTATTCAATTTCTGTCGGAAGTCTTTGGAACATCTGGTCGCGAAATCTAAGCAATATGTTTGTTGCACCATTAGATTTAAAGGAATATATGGCAGCTGAAATGCTTGCAGGTGCTGTAAAAACTATCATTATTTTAGTTTTAATCGGTACGATTTCTCATTTTATTTTTAATTTCAACATTCTTAATCTTGGGATGCTAAATTTATTTTTGTTTTTTATCAATTTAACAGTCTTTGCCTGGTCAGTAGGAATAATCATATTGGGTATTATATTTCGTTATGGAACTAGAATTCAGGCCTTGGCATGGGGAATAATATTTTTATTTCAGCCGCTCACCGCTGTATTCTTTCCGGTGCGCATACTTCCTGATTTCATGCAGAAAATAGCATATGCCCTCCCTCCTACATTTATATTTGAGGCTGCGCGTGCAAATATTGTTAATCCCTCCACGAATTGGCACTACATCTTCATATCTCTTGCACAAAATGTTTTCTATTTTATTATTGCTATTTGGTTCTTTAATATAATGTTTAACAAATCAAAAGAGACAGGACAGTTTGCAAGAAACGAAGGATAAAGTATAATTCATATATGCAAAAGAAAGATTTACAGGAGGAATTGAAGCAATCGATGTTGGCAAAGGATAGAATGAAAACTTCTGTTTTGCGAATGCTTTTGTCTGCGATTAATTATTACGAAATACAAAAGGGCCTGCCTCGCCGTACGCAAGTCAAAGTGGGCGGCGCAGGATACGAGGCGAATGACGAGGATGTAACGGCAGTAATCCAAAAAGAGATAAAACAGCATAATGACTCCATTGAGCAGTTTAAAAAAGCAGGACGGCAGGATTTAACGGATAAGGAAACGAAAGAATTGGAAATTTTGAAGAACTACCTTCCGCAGCAAATGGGAGAAGCTGAAATAAAATCTCTTGTTGAGCAAACAATTTCTCAAACCAGGGCATCTTCGATACAAGATATGGGAAAAGTTATGGGGGTCTTAATGCCAAAACTAAAAGGGGCAGCAGACGGAAATTTAGTAAGTGAAATTGTAAAAGAAGAACTCAGTTCTTAAGCTTTTTTCCTCTTATCACTCCATTCTTGCCAGAACGTAATCCGCCACAGGCGGAAACATTCTAGGCACGTTTAGCTGCTTTTTTAGCAGCTATTTCGTGCCAAACAACTAAAATCGGCGAGGCATTGAAAATTGAAGAATAAGTTCCGCTTGCAATTCCAATAAGAAGTGCCACTACAAACCACCTAATGCTTTCTCCTCCAAATAGAAGAAGAGCAAATAAAACGAGAATAACGGTTAAAGAAGTATTTAGCGATCTGTCAAGAGTCTGAAGAATAGAATCATTTACAATTTGAGAAAAAGACCCTTGAGATCTTCTTAAATTCTCTCTAATTCTGTCAAAAACAACAATTGTATCATGAACAGAAAAACCAATAACAGTAAGAAGTGCTGTCACGAAAAGAGAGTCAACCTCAACTTTAAAGAAATGCCCTAAGATCGCAAAAATTCCTACAACAACCAGGACGTCATGAATCAAGGCAATTATCGCACTAACCCCAAACCTAAGACTGCTTGCGGGTTTTGGAACTTTTCTAAACGACCAAGTTATATAAATAATGACGAGCAGAGACGCGAGCAAAACTCCCTTTACTGCATTTGCTGTGGTCTCTTTACCAATTGTGGGGCCTATGGTTTCAAACTCTGTTTCCTTAGCATCTTTAAAGTTTTTAGAAAGTTCGCTTATAAATTTATTATTTTGGCTTTGATCAATCGGGCTTGTCCTAACCAAAACCTGATTCTTTGATTGCTCTATAGTGTAAACTCTTATGTTTTCTTGATTAAAAATTTGCTTGATCTTATCTATCTCTTGTTTTTCTACTTTATTTTTAAAGTTAATTGTTAGCCTAGATCCACCGGTAAAATCAATAGAAAGATTAAGTCCATAAAGCAAAAGAGCTACCAAACCCGGAATAACAACTATTAAAGACAGAGCAAAATACAAATTCTTTTTTCCGATAATATCTAGGCTTTTATCTTTCATAAAAGAATCTTAAAAATGTCCTTGTAACGACGATTGCAGAAAACATCGAAACCAAAACTCCTATTGCCAAAACCAAAGCAAATCCCTTAACAACTCCTGTTCCGAATTGATAAAGAATAGTACTTGTTATAAGAGTTGAAATATTTGAATCTCTTATTGACGGCCACGCTCTTGAAAAACCAATTTCCATTGACTCTTCTTTCTTTCTGCCAATACGCTTTTCTTCCTTCACTCTTTCAAAAATCAGAATATTTGCATCAACTGCCATTCCGATCGAGAGAATAAAACCAGCTATTCCAGACAGAGTCAAAGTAATTCCGTAAGGAGTGACATTGCTAATTTTAAATATTGAAAGCACCAGAAGTGCATAAACAACCAGTGCAATGCTTGCGATAATACCCAATCTCCCATAAAGAATACTCATAAAAGCTACTATTATCACAAAGCCGATAACTCCAGCTAGAAGGCTTTTTTTAAGGGACTCTATCCCAAGCGTTGGGCCGATTACCCGCTGCTCCAGAACAGACAGTGGCACGGGCAGCACTCCTGCATTAAGCTCGGTACTTAAAATCTTTGCCTGCGCAAGCGTAAAGCCCCCTGTAATAACTGCATTTCCTGTTAGGATCGGCTGATTAACCCTTGGCGCCTCAATGACCTGATTATCCAAAACAATCGCTACGATTTTGTTAACGTTTCTTTTTGTAATATCTGCAAATTTCTCACTTCCTTTAGTTGTAAAAGCTAGCTGGACTTGAGGTTTTCCGGTATTTTGGTCAAAAGTAACACTTGAACGCTGAAGGTCACCACCTGACAGATCTGTTTTTTTGGCATTTTGTCCTAAAACTTCAACTATTCCCAACGGATACGCTGATGGCGATGCTTGTCTTGCTGCCTCACTTGCTCCCTGTTCCCAAAAAGAAAGTTGTGCGGTTGTACCAATCAAATTTATTGCCTGACTTATATCTGTTACTCCTGGTAACTCTACGATAATTCTTGAATCTCCATTAACAGCTGCTGTTTGAATAACCGGCTCGGATACTCCAAAAAGATTTATTCTTCTTTCAATTACAGTTTGGGCAGAATTTAATGCATCGGATTTTTGATTATCGGGAACATTTGACATATCTGCCTTAAAAGTTATAGATGTTCCGCCTTCCAAATCAAGACCTCTTCTAAATTCTAAATTTTTCGCAACTTTAAATGTCTTTAAAACCGAAGACGGATTAATATCTAAATTCCTTATTGGTCCAATAGAAACTTTCTGAAGATTTGGCAAATTTATAAACACAGAAACCAGAGTCAATAAAATTATAAACCAAAATAAATAACGGGGGTTCCCTCTCATTCCAGCATACTCTCCTCATCGCCGATTAGCATGATCCTAGAACCCGAAAGGATGGAAAGGATAAAAGGATCTCTTCTCTTTTTTCTAAAATCAAACTCCTCCTCCGACATAACCGTATAATTTATCTCGGTATTTAATCTTTTTTCTTCTGCTCTTATTAAAAGAGTAAGTTCTGGTAAAACCACGGTCCCAACTAAAAGCAGATTTATCTCATCCGGCTCAACTTTCATTTTTCTTGCAAATTTGCCAGAAAACATTGCATATTTTATTTTCCCAAGTTTTGCTTTATTTCTTAGAATATCTGCTCCAAGCCCCACGGTTTTTACTCCAATTCTTAAAAGATCAAAGTAAAAAGGATAATTTTTAGAAAGCGAGTAATAGATTCTGTTTGCTCGCGGTTCTTTTCCTAAAATACCTTTTTTCTCAAGAAATGAGAGCTCTCTTCTAACAGCGTTTATTTCATCTCCTGTTCTTCTTACAAGCTCTCTAACATGGAACATTTCCGATGAATTTCCAAAAAATATATTAAGAAGTTTTACCCGAGATTTTGATGTAATTAAATCAGCGAACATTGACCACTCCATCCGTGGGCAGGATTTCAAACCAAATAAGTCCTCTGTTAAACTCGATAGGCGCTCCGGCTAAGTCAGATATTTGCGTTCTGCCCGTTTTGCTATCTTTTTTCCATGTGCCTTTTATTTGTTTGCCATCCATGAAAATTGTCGCCTTTCCGATCCCTTTTGTTCTGTACAAAAGATGTATATTATCTTCGTATCCGTCGTTAGCACTTAATTCCTGCATAAATAATACTACAATATTTTTCGAAGTCAATTGTTTGTTTGTATTTTTATCAAGATAAGTTTCTTTTCCGCTATTTCTATTATAAAGATTTGTTGTAGGATCATAAATCCAATCCACGAAATACTCAGGCATTGTGGCCCAAAACTTAAGATGAATAGATTGAGCTGTTCCTCTGTTGGAAGAGACCGCATCTTCTTTAAAGGAATAGGGAAGAAAATCTTTGCTCCAAAGAGCACCTTTTTTATCAACATCGGATAGGGAGCGGGATGATCTTGCATACTCCCATAACTTATCTGCTGTTGAATACATGGTATGCTCTGTTGAAACAGGGCGGCCAAGCCTGTCATAGTCCCTCCAGAAAACCGGGAATCCTATCGAAAATTGATTCAAGTCGTTATAAGCAGTCCATCCGTAATCATCAAGTTGCGAGAGAGCATCTGCCGGTCCGGGCTGATTTGCTCCCCCAACGTGCGCATACAAAGGGTAGTTTCCGTATTCCGAAAGAAAATCGATAAAATATGTCCTTGCCGAACGAATAGGCCCTATTTGTCCTGCGTCCTGACAGTAAAAAATTGCAAGAAATCTTGTAATTCCGCCTTCTGCAACAGCCTCATAAATAACATCTGCGGATGAAAGACCCGATTGAGGCATTGCCTCTTTATGATTTTCTACCATAACCCCTAATGGCCTATGCTGTTCCCACCACTTACGCTGTTGTTTTGAATAGAAAGCACCGTTTAAAGGGCAGCTTTCTGTTTTGGGAAGATTAGGATCAAAAACTAATTTGCCTTCCGATCCCTTAACTGGAAGACCTACGGGGGAGATTACAGATTGCGAAGAGGCAGACTTTGAAAATAGAATGTAAGAAATTCCAGTTGATACAATATAAACTAAAACAATTAAAATTATGGTTAATAATTTTCTTTTTTTCATCAGTCCTCTTTTTTAGCTGCTCTTAAAACTTTTTTCTCTTCATCCGTAAGTTCATACTCTGCTCCTTTTCCGTTTACTACTCTTTTTGCATACCATCTGGTTCCCGAACGTGAGTAAAGAGCAGAAATAATTATGCCTGTATCATTGGCATCAACCAGAGAAAGAACAAAGCTCTGGTCTCCTCCCGTATCTTTAAATGGATTAAATCTATGAAGTCCAATTTTTTGAATATGTAAAAGTCCTTCTTTTTCTAGATTATCACAGTATTCCTTAATAATCTTGATCTCTTTACTATGAAGATCAATTTTAGAAAGAGTATCTTCAAGAATTGCTTTTAAGTTTTTATTATTTGCGCCTTTTGTTAGCCTTGAGTAATGGGAAAACATCTGCCAAAAAAATATTGTGAGGATCAAAAGCCAAATAAAAAATACACCAGCTATAACCAGGGTTAAATTGGGTACCATATATATTCATCTATATTAGCCTCTTGACAGGCTCCCTGTCAATAGTGTAATCTAGGCTCTATCTCAATGAGGAAAACGCGGAAACAAAAAATAATCGCAGATCTTCATCGCCAGCTCTATACGCTAAAGAGTCGGGAAGCTTCCTCTCTTAAGTCAGAAGAAGCTCCAAAGAGGCAGGAGATTCCCTCAATATCCTCTGCGGATACAAAAGTATATAGCTACTTAATAAAAGATATTTCAAAAACTGCGGTTGTTACGACAGCAATAATCATTGGTCAGTTTATTTTTTTCTTTTTACTAAAAAATCATCTAGTAAAAATCCCAGGACTAAATTACTGATGAAAGGGGGTGAATTATAAATATGGCATCAATGTACTGCGTAAAATGCAGAGCAAAAAGAGATGATCCAAATGCTCAAAAAGTTACCATGAAAAACGGTAAGCCAGCTCTTAAGGGCAAATGCCCGGTCTGTGGTACTGGAATGTACAGAATAGGCGGTTAATCTTTCTTGAAGGTCCTATCGATAGGAATAATTTTAATCTTCAAGAAACAATAGAAAACCCCTCGATTCTTCTAGGGGTTTTTCTATTCTATTGAGGCTTTAGAATCAATCTTTATAATGTACGAGTTTGTAGACTTTGACGACGGAGACGTCCCGTTATTCTAAAACTAATTGTATTCCCTAAAATTAACTTCAAGTTGACTTTTGTATCCTTCGAAGGTAATTTTTGCTCGCTGGAATAAATCTTTTTGCCCAAGAATACATTTGTATAGAGAGATTGCTTCAATTATGCTCACGCTTAGGGCAAATTCATGATCTGCCATAAGCTTAGTATCGTAAATAATTGCTTTTAGATCAGTAAACCGGTAAAAGCGAAATGATCCTCCTACAGAAAACCCTTGAGTTACAGGGATTTTTTCCCATTTTATATTGAGGGCTTCTGCGATAACTGTTGAAATAACTGCTCCAGAAGCACCAGAATCAACAAGCGCAAATGTAGAAAATTCAAAATTTTTATTTCTGAAGGTTACTGGAATTAGCGGAGCAAGTATAATTTTATCCTTAAAATCTGGCAGAGGACTACATGGGAATATCATTAGATTTAACCAACAAAATTAGAATAGGATTCGCCTGCGGGAAAATAATAAACTTTTTCTTTCGTATTTTTTGCTTTTTTCATTGCCTCTTTTAGATTTTTACCATGAAAAAGTACATGATTAAAATCGTGAGAAATAGCTATCCATCCACTCTTATAACCCTTAAGTAATTTAATAAAATCAATCTTATTCTGTTTCATGAACTTATTATACCATCTTGTCAAGAAACTTCAAGATTTAATGCGCACTCAAGAAAACAATAGAAAACCCCTTGATTCTTCTCGGGGTTTTTCTATTTTAAAATTAACCTTAAATCTTTTTTACAAAACCGATATTTCTCTTAAGCATTTGGGGAGCTGATTTATGAAGCTTTTCTTGCGATGTTGACCGAGTAAGATTTTCTAGCACCACTGGTTTTATACCCGCATCAAATAAATCATAGGCCGTAGCCAGTACACAACAATCAGTGTCAAAACCGCATAAATCAACCTCTGAAACGTCATGCTCCTTTAAACCTTTTTCTATTTCAGGCACTTTATAAGCAGAAAGGATGTTTTTATAAAATAAACTCTTATCATTTGTAAACTCTTTTATTTCATCACATACATCTGCTGCTGGGAAATCTGTGCAATCTTCCCATTCGGAAATTCGCCATAAAGGAGAGGAAGGATCATTCTTGAATACGGTAAAGTATATGACTGAGTATTGATCTGCTTTTCCTTTAAGAAACTTTTGTATTCTCCCAACAATAGGTTTTGTTTCTTCATTAAGAAAATATTTTTGTACATCAATAACTATAAGTGCTTTTTTCATATTTGAATTATACACCTAACGGCACTTTTTATTCACTTATAATGAACGAGTTTGTAGACTTTGACAACGGAGACGGGCCACTCACCGGCAATTTCTGCTCTGCCGAATCCTGCAACTTCCCAAAGAGAATTACCAAGCGGATGACAGGGGTTTTGCTCACATACTACAAGAAGTTGATCGGTAACGGATTTTCTTTCCGGGTCAACTTGGGAATTTTGAATTATCATTGGAGATTTAGTTTCAAGTGTAAAGAAATATCTGTAAGCATGGTCAGAGTTACCGCCTGTTATGAGGGCAAAATTAAAGGGTTTATCATCTGCTTTTTCCAAAACAAACTTTGAGATCTTCTTAACCTGCGCAAGTTGTCTATTTGGTTCATGTCTAAAAGGAACTCCAGTTAAGTTTATATAAACAACAGCTATAAGACCTGCTACTCCGGCAATTTTAAAAATGTTCTTTTTATTAAAAATAAAAAAATCAAAAGCAACTCCTGTAAGAATAAAAGGCAGAGGAAACATAAATCCCAAATAGTAATCGTATATGGGTTTTTTGTAAAAACCAAAAAGGCCGATCCCCACAACCAGCCAGATAACCAAAAGCAATAGCCTTAAGAATTCCGGACTTTCCTTAGTTTTTTGTCTCAAACTTGGAAAAGCCTGGACAAACTTATACAAAAGTACAGAAACGCAAACAATAGTAAGAAGCAAAGTCAAATAATACCAGACTGCCATATCAAGATGTGCTCTTATGGCAACTTGCTCGGGAGGCGGGAAATTTGTAATTAGTCTTCCGAAAAGCCGGAAAAAGACATTTGAGATATTATCGAAAAATCTTATCCCAACACCTGTATCTCCTGAGTGAAGAATGAAATTAAAGATACTTATTACATTGGGGAATTCATGTCTTACTTCAAAAGCTAAAAACGGAGAAAGTCCGATTATAAAGCCTAAAAAAATAGCCAGGTAGTTTTTTATTAAAATTAAAATATTTCTTGAAGATTCAAAAAGATACCTAATTACAAAAGTCGATAAAACATAAATTGCAATTATAAAACCTAAGAATAATGCTAAATAATGAAGCTGCATCGATATTCCAAGAAGTACCCCGCCTAAAATAAATAGTTTTACGTTGTTTTTTATTAAAGCTCTATAAATAACATAGAGGGTTAGAAGAGAGAAAAAGGGAAAGATATTTGGATTCCAGGAAGATCTTGAGTGTGCAATAACAAGTGGAGAGATTGCATAAAGCAAGGAGGAAATTAATGCAACCCTTTGGTTAAAAATTTCTTTGGCAAATTTATAAACCAACCAAACCGTGGCAATCCCAAAAAGAGCAACCATGACTGCCGGGCCAACCGGGTTATAATTGAATATCAATAGAAAGGGCGCCATAAAGTAGTAGTAAATAGGGCCTAAAAAGAATCCTCCGACAGATGCTGTAGGACCAAGAAGAGTTAATTTTCCGTGTAAGATATTATAGACCACCAAAACATCTCTTCCCTCGTCTCCTAAGAAAGTCATATAGTCCTGGATTCTATATAACCTCAAGAAAGCAGCAAAAACCAAAATACCCAAAAGCAGTAACTTTGGTCTCAATATTTGAGATTTGAGATTTGAGATTTGAGATTTCATCCCTGAGGTTCTTTGCGCCAGATGATCTTATTATAAACGGTGAAATTCCAAATTAAAAGAAGACCAGTTCCAATAATAAAATAAAGATTAATTAAAAGTCTATTTTCGCGACCAAATATACTCCCTAAAATAAAAATAGTGCCGGTCTGAATAAAGATAACCCCAAATGATGAAGTTGCATAGAACTGAAGCATCTTAAGAAGATAAGATCCTAGATTATTAGCTTTTCTTTCTTCGAATGTCCAAAGATTGTTAAGATTATAATTTGAAAAAATAGCAAGAGCGGCTCCTGCAAGATTTGCAATTTCAGGACGAAAATTAAATTTTGTAAACAATAAATTAAGCACTGCCCAGTTTATAATAAATCCGGTCCCTCCTACAACCAGGAACTTACCAAATTTTCCGAAAAGTATTTCTTGAATACGAGTAATAATTACAAATTTAAACACTTCAAGAATATAGCCAATAGGTGCGATCTTTGATCTTCCTAAAGCTCTGTCTGAGAAGTGGAATGGAACTTCCCCAATCTTAAATCCGTCCCTAATTGCTTTTTGCAAAAAGGATATTTGAAAAATATATCCTTTATAATTTGTAAGCTCTTCTCTCTCTTTTAGAAACACTTCTTTTTTAAGCGCTCTAAAGCCCCCAGTCCAGTCGTGAATTGAAAACTTCATAAATATAGTTCTCACAAAAAGATTTGCAACAATTGAAAATAATTTTCTAAGTAAAGGCCAGTTTTTAGGAATTGATCCTCCGTTGCTATATCTATTTCCGATTACCATATCGTATCCTTCGTCTATTTTTTTTATAAATTCCGGAATTTTCTCAGGATCATGCTGAAAGTCAGCATCCATTTCAAACATTACATCTGCCTTCAGTTTTTCTACTGCATATGTCATTGCCCTAACATATGCTGCGCCTAGTCCATGTCTTTCTCCCGAGCTGACATCAAGATTTTTCCATTCCTGCATAAGTTTTTTTACTTCATTTGCCGTTCCGTCTGGGGAATTATCATCTGCAACCAAAATATTCATATCGTGATTTTTAATCTTGGGGAAAATTTCGTTTTCTAAAATGGGAATTAGTCTATCTATATTTCCCTTCTCATTGTAAGTAGGGGTAATAATAACTACCTTCATTATTTATAAGCTCTTAAAGTATTGTATGGTTTTTGCAAGACCTTGGTCAATACTCACTTTAGGAGTCCATCCGATAAGATTTTTCGCTTTGTTTATATCGGGTCTTCTTACTTTTGGATCATCTTCCGGCAAAGGTTCAAATATTATCTCTGATGAAGAGTTGGTCATTTTTTTTATAATATTTGCAAGA
The DNA here is from genome assembly GCA_001782475.1 of Candidatus Levybacteria bacterium RIFCSPLOWO2_01_FULL_38_21. Taxonomy (GTDB): domain Bacteria; phylum Patescibacteriota; class Microgenomatia; order Levybacterales; family UBA12049; genus 2-01-FULL-38-21. The sequence goes on from MFOT01000026.1 coordinate 22,177, forward strand.
TCTAATATTGTTTTCTCGTTTGGATTTCCTAAATTTAACACTTCCCCTTTTGTCCTATCGGAGAAAATCGCCCTAATTAATCCATCTAGCAAATCATCAATATAACATATACTTCTTGTTTGACTACCGTTTCCATAAACTGTTAAAGGCTTGTTTGAAATTGCCTGATTTATAAAATTTGAAATTACTCTTCCGTCATCTGCCCTCATATTGGATCCATAAGTATTAAATATTCTTATAATCCGGGTATCTGTATTAAATTTTCTAAAATAAGCCATTGTAATTGCCTCTCCGAACCGTTTTCCTTCATCATAAACTGATCGTATTCCGACAGAATTTACATTCCCAAAATAATCTTCTCTCTGCGGTGAAACTTTAGGATCTCCATAGACCTCAGAGGATGAGGCGTAAAGAAATTTAGAATTAAATTTTCTAGCAATTTTTAAAAGATTATAGGTACCGACTGAGTTAACAAGAAGAGTTTCTGTTGGAAAATTTATGTAGCTTATCGGACTCTTTTTATTTGGCGAGGCAGGAGAAGCAAGGTGAAAAATGTAATCTATTTTAGGCAGTTTTATATTTCGAAAAGAAGGATCAATAAGATCTGCACTTAAAAAAGTAAAGTTCTTGTTTTTGATAAAATCCTCTATGTTCTTTTTATTTCCGGTAATTAAATTGTCTATACAAATTAGTCTATAATTCTTGTCAAGCAGTCTCTCGCAAAGATTTGACCCAATAAATCCTGCTCCTCCTGCAACAAGTATTGTCTGCATAAACTATTTAGCTTTCTTTTCTCTCTTTAAGTCTGTTTCAACCATCAATTCCACCAGCTGCTTAAAACTTGTCTTAGGTTTCCAACCTAATATTTTTTTAGCTTTACTCGCATCTCCAATTAAATAATCAACCTCTGCCGGTCGCATATGAGCTTCCATATTTGAGACGACGTACTTTTGCCAATCTTTAATTCCAACGTAGTTGAATGCAAGCTCCACAAAGTCCTTAACGCTATGATTTTCTCCTGTTGCTATTACATAATCGTCTGGTTTATTCTGCGCAAGCATTAACCAAATTGCCTCAACATAATCTCCTGCATATCCCCAATCTCTCTTGGGCTCAAGAGAACCAAGTTCTAATTTTTTCTGTTTTCCAAGGCTAATTCGAGCAACCGCATGACTTATCTTACGTGTAACAAACTCGAGTCCTCTTCTTGGAGACTCATGGTTAAAAAGCATTCCGGAGCATGCAAAAATTCCGTAACTTTCTCTATAGTTTACAGTAATGTAGTGACCGTAAACTTTGGCAACTCCGTAAGGGCTTCTTGGATGAAACCTGGTCGTTTCCTTTTGCGGCGTTTCCGTAACTTTACCAAACATCTCAGATGATGACGCTTGGTAAAACTTAATTTTTGGATTTACTGTTCTTATCGCTTCTAGTACTCTGGTAACTCCCAAGGCGGTAAACTCACCCGTTAGGACGGGCTGATTCCATGAAGTTTTTACATAAGATTGCGCTGCTAAGTTATAAACCTCATCAGGCTGTGCTTCCAAAAGAGCTGAGGCAAGAGAACTCTGATCTAAAAGATCTCCCTGAATAAGATTAACTTTATCTTCGATCTCTTTTATTCTTTCAAAATTGATAGTGCTGGTTCTTCTGGTTAATCCGTATACGTTGTATCCTTTTTTAAGCAGGAACTCTGCAAGATATGATCCGTCTTGTCCGGTAATTCCGGTTATAAGCGCTTTTTTTGCCATATTTTAGATTTTAAATTATATTTCTCCAATAGTCTAGGGTATCTTTTAATGTTTTATCTATGGGTATCTTGGGTTCCCAGCCGGTAAGATTAGTAAATTTTGTTCTGTTGCAAAGAAGATCGGGGTTATCGCTTGGGCGAAGCAGCGATTTATCCAATTTGACTTTTATTTTTGTTTTCGACAACGACAGAATCTTATTAAGAATCCCGAAGATTGTGTAAGATTTTCCAGAGCCGATGTTATAAACATCTCCCTTCTTACCTTTTTCTATGGCAAGTACATATGCCTGCATCATATCTCTTACATCGGTAAAGTCGCGCTTACTTTCCAAATTGCCAGTCAATAGGATGGGTTCTGTCTTCTTCTTTTCAATCTCTGCTATCTTTTTAGCAAAAGACGCTACTACAAAATGTGAAGATTGCCTCGGTCCTATATGATTAAATGGCCGGACTCTTATTATTTTAAGACTATGAGATAAAAAATACTGAAGCCCCAAGAAATCTTGTGTTATTTTTGAGACCGCATAAGGACTAGCAGGCATTAATTTTGTATCCTCATCTATAGGCAGGTCTTTTTTTTCGACAATTCCATAAACTTCAGCTGATGAGACAATAAGAATACGAGTATTTAAGTACTTAAGTTTTCTTACTGCTTCCAAAAGATTAAGCTGCGCCCTAACATTATTTTTAATAGTTTCAAATGGATTATCAAAACTCGCCTTAGGAGAAGTCAATGCCGCTAAGTGGAAGATGAAGTCTGGCTTAGTTTCTCTTACGATATCCAAAACTTTTTTTTCATCAATTAGATTAAGTTTAAACAAATCAATTTTTGTTTTTATTTTTTCTACATTTTTTAAACTCTGCTCTTCAAGATAAGTTCCCGAAATTTTTCCTTTATTCTGTAAAACTAAATATTCGGCAAGAAAACTCCCTGCAAAACCCGAGATCCCTGTTATTAAAATATTCTTCATGCCCCTTCGTCTCCTTGTTCTCTAGTATTTTTAAAAAAGAGAAACTTTGTGTGAAAATCAGGCCAAGGACTACGGAAGCATGAATCCATCCGAAATTTTAATGAAGGAGGATTCATCTTCCAACTCCTAAGTAAACAAATCCCAATTTTCTCGTTTCCTTGGGATCATAGATATTTCTTCCGTCAACAATGTTTGGTTTTCTCATAAGTTTTTTTATTTTTTTAAGATCGAGTTGCCTGAATTCATTCCATTCTGTAAGTACTATCAACAAATCGGCATCCTCCACAACTTGATAGCAATCTTTAGAAAAAGTTATTCCTTTTAATATTTTTTTTGCATTTTCCATTGCCACCGGATCATATACTTTTATCTTGGCTCCTCCTTTTTTAAGACCGCCTATTATTTCAATTGAGGGCGCATCTCTCATATCATCTGTGTTTGGTTTAAACGATAGCCCTAAAACTGCAATAGTCTTATTGTCTAAACTTCCTTTAAGAAGGCGTTTTGATTTACTAACGATTTCCTTCATTGCCTGATTATTTACCTTATCTACTTCTTTCAATAGACCGAAATCGTAACCCTTTGTTTTTGCAATATTAAGTAAAGCTTTTATATCCTTAGGAAGACAGCTTCCTCCAAATCCCGCTCCCGGAGAAAGAAAGTAGCTCCCAATTCTTTTATCAAGGCCGACTGCTTCCAAAACCTTAAGTCCATCTGCTCCAATTAGTCCGCTTAAGTAAGCTATGGAATTTGCAAATGATATTTTTGTAGCTAAAAATGCATTTGCGGCATATTTAATCATCTCAGCTGTTTCAATATTGGTTAGGACATAATTTCCATCAATGGGTTTATGCAGTTCAACTAATAAATTTTCTGCTTGTTTAGATTCTGTGCCAATAACAATTCTATCCGGATGAAAAGTATCTGAAATTGCCTGTCCCTCTCGTAAAAATTCCGGAACAGATGCAATATCAAATTCTGCTTTTTGAGGTTTTAGCTGATTTATAATCTCCTTTATTTTCCTGTTTGTGCCAACAGGAACAGTGCTTTTTGTAGCAACTACTGTATATCCTGTTAAATATGGCGCAATTTTTTTTGCAACTTCAAAAACAGCAGAAAGATCTGCTTCTCCGTTGTCTTTCGGAGGAGTACCAACTGCTATAAAAACCACTGAGGATTCCGGTATCGCATCTTTATAATCCAAGGTAAAAAATATTCTTTTCGCTTTAACATTTTTCCTTACGATCTCCTCAAGTCCCGGCTCGTAAATCGGAATAATCCCCTTTTTTAAATTTTCTATCTTCTCTTTTGTATGTCCTATTACCCAAACAGTGTTCCCTAAATCAGCAAATACAGATGCGCTAACAAGTCCTACATATCCATGTCCTATAAAAGTAATTGTCATAAGTTAAGTTGTTTTTTAATTTCTAAAATGCCTTCCTCAAAGGTCTTCATCTTAAGTCCTAATTTTTGTATTTTATCATTTTTAAGAGCCAGATAAAAAGGTCTAGGTGCCCTGTTTCTGAAATATTCTTCTCTGGTGGTTTTTTGAACTAATGATTTATCAAAGCCAAAAGTATCTGCAATGGATAAGGCTGTATCGAATGGACTTATGTATTGACTTCCAACAACATGAAATATTCCCAATGCTTCATTTTTCATAAGAACATCCAGCGCTTTTGCAATATCATCAATAAACGTAGGGGTCATTATGCGATCAGAAACCGCAATGATAGGTTGCCTACTCATTAATCTTTGTAAAATTGTTCTAGCGAAATCTGGCTTCTTCTCAAAAATTGCCCTGTAGGGATATGCTATTCTTGCAATTATATAGGAAGTTGTGCAGTTTTTGACTATTTTTTCTCCTTCAAGTTTTGTTCTGGCGTACCAGTTTACCGGAGCGGGCTTATCTTCTTCTTCGTAGGCTTTTTGACTGTCTCCATTAAAAACATAATCTGTTGAAATATAGATTATTTTTTTTCCACTCTTACAACAAGCATCAACTATGTTTCTCGTCCCCTCAACATTTATCTTCCATGCATCTCCATTTGTACCCTGCTCTTTATCTTTCTCGCAACCATCAACGTCCGTTTTTGCAGCCAAGTGTAAAACCAAAGAAGCATTTGATGAAGTTACTAAAGAAATAATTTTCTCAGAATCGGTAATGTCAACACCCGTTGCAAGACTTAGATCTTCAAATTGATATTTATCTCTTAAAAGCTCCTCGATTCTTGATCCAACAAGACCAGACAAGCCAGTTCCCAAAATTTTCATATGCTTCCATATTGTTTTTTGTAATACTTGATATATTCCTTGTTTTTCACTCTCTTCCACCAATCCTGATTTTCTTTGTACCAATTTATTGTATAGGCAAGCCATTCGTCAAAACTATGAAGGGGACTCCATCCAAGTTCATTTTTTATTTTTGACCAATCAATAGAGTATTTCCTATCATGGCCCGGCCTGTCTTTAACGTATTCAATAACGCTTTCATCTTTACCAAGTATGTTTAAAATTTTCTTAATAACAGATAAGTTATTTATGTCCTCTGTTAATCCCCCTATACAATAAGTCTCTCCGATTTTTCCTTTTTTAATAATAAGATCGATTGCCCTGCAGTGATCTTCCACATAAAGCCAGTCTCTAACATATAATCCGTCTCCGTAAACCGGAACTTTTTTCCCTTCTAAAATATTTGTTATGACAAGAGGAATCAATTTTTCCGGAAATTGATAGGGTCCGAAGTTATTAGAACAGTTTGAAATGTTTATTGGTAGTCCATACGTAAAGTAATAACTTCTAACCAAATGGTCTGATCCGGCTTTACTTGCCGAATATGGACTTGTGGGATTATAATTTGTTCGTTCATTAAATTTACTCTTATCTTTAAGTTTTAGGCTTCCAAATACCTCATCCGTTGAGATGTGCATAAATCTTTTTATTTTAAACTTCAAAGCAGCATCCAAAAGCACTTGAGTCCCTACTATATTTGTCATAACAAATGGGGCAGGTTCTAATATCGACCGATCTACATGGCTTTCGGCAGCAAAATTTACTATTACATCAACTCCGTCTATTGCTTTTTTAACTTTATCCGGATTACTTATGTCTCCCTTGATAAAAGTGTATTTTGGATTTTTCTCTACATCTTTTAGATTTTCCAAATTTCCGGCATAAGTTAGTTTGTCAAAGTTAAATATTTCATCATCCGGATGATTTACAGTCCAATAACGTATAAAATTAGACCCAATAAATCCCGCCCCTCCTGTAACAAGCAGTTTCATAATTTCCCTTCCTTATTCAGCTTATCAAGCAAAAAAACTCCAATAATGGTTGAGGCTGTTCTAATTTCGCCGTCCATTATTTTTTTTATAGCTTCTTCAATAGACATTTTAACCAATTCAATCTCTTCTCCTTCTTCTGGATTTGAAACACCAAGCTCAATTCCTTTTGCCAGAAACATATGAATATTAGATTTTATTACGCTTGCAGACGTTTCAAATTCGAGAATCTCCCTCCAACTTGAAGCTGTTATCCCTGTCTCTTCTTTTAACTCTCTCCTTGCTGCCCCAAGAGGTGTTTCTTTTGTATCTATATGTCCTGCTACCGCTTCAAGAATTTTTTTATTAAACAAATGTCGAAATTGACTAATCAGGTAAAGTTCGAGTTTATCGGAGGCAGGAAAAATTACAGATATTGGCCGCCTCTCAACAATACTATATTTCCGTTTTTTCCCATTCGGTAATAAGATCTCTTGCGTTTTAACTTTGAAAAATCGCTGGATAAAGATAGTCTTTTGAGATTTTATTTTCCATTTATTCATTAGAGTTCGTTGTTTCTCACTTTTTCTGCAACCATATTATTTGCCCTAAGTAGCTCATCATATGATGTTCCGGCATCAATCCACCAATCTATTATCTGACACTCAAGCGTTCCCTCCTTTAGATAAAAATTGTTAAGATCTGTAACCTCCAACTGACCTCTTACGGAAGGCTTAATTTTTTTAATAAATTCAAAAACTCTATTGTCATACATATAGATTCCGGTCTGGGCTATATTGGATTTTGGAGTTTCTGGTTTTTCCTCAATTGATATGACTTTTCCATTTTTTTCTATTTCTATAACACCGTATTGTTTTGAATCTGTATTTATCTTAATTCCGAAAACCATTGCTCCTTTTTGCTTTTTTTCAAATTTTTCTGCAATTATTTTTAAATTAAATTTAAAAATATTATCTCCTAGAATCACTAGTATTTTTTCATCCTTTGCAAATTCTTCGGCAAAAGAAATCGCATCGGCGATCCCTCCTTTTGGATTTTTTTGAATTGCATAGTAAAGTCTTAAATTGAACTCTTCGCCTGAACCAAGCAAGTTTGCAAAATGTCCTGAATGATCCGGAGAGCTTGTTAAAAGAACTTCTTTGATTCCTGCCTGTTGCATAGCCTCAAGTGGATAAAAAATCATTGGCTTATTAAATACGGGAAGCAGATGTTTATTTGTAACCTGCGTTAACGGCCTAAGTCTTGTGGCAAGGCCTCCTGCTAAAATTACACCTTTCATATTTCGAATTCCCCTCTCGGCCATGAGCTCGAGGCCGAATGGTCAATATGACCCTGAGCTTGCCGAAGGATCATAGTCCAAGTCCTCCTTTTAAGAAGAAAAAAATAACTGTGACGCCCAAAGCGCCAATGATTACGTATTGTACCACAACTTTAATATTTAAATCATGGTTTATCAAATGGTGAGCTAAGCCGAAAACTATGTAAAAAAGGGTTGTTAATAAAACAAGTATTAATTGAAGGTTTTTATTTGGTGAGGCTAAAATAATAAAAAATAGACCAAGGGATAGTATAAATATAAGAGAAATATAATATTCAAGATCTATATTGTTACTTTTAATATACATTACAATATAACTCCTCTCCCTAAAATAACGATCATCAATAGAACAGATATTAAAAAGAGTATATGGTCTGGATTATGCTCTGCAAAGCTGACAATTTTGCGCCTTTCCAAAATTATTGTTTCTGAAATCAAAGCAAGAATAAACATTAAAATAATAAAGTTTACTATATTAGTCGTAAGATGCAGGCTATCGACAAGCGGCAAGTTTTTAACTCCAGAAGGAGGACTTGCTTTAAGGGAAGATTGAACAGATCTGTTTGGATTTACAGCTACTTCTTTTTTTAACGTAATTTCCTGAGAATTATTTGAGCTACTAGATAACGACCTGCTCTCACCTTGTGGGGATAAAGCTGCTAAGGCCCTATTTCCAAACTCTTCTACCACAAGAACAGTTTCCTCTCCGCTTAAGTTGCCTGTAACAACTGCAAATCCAACATCTGAATAATTCGAAGATAGCATATTTGCTCGGTGGGTTGGGCTTGCCATCCAGGCATTTGTAACATCCAAGCTCGTATTAAATCCCCTTGCTAAATTTTCTCCTGCATAAACATAGTTGTATCCAGCCTCTTTAAAGAACTCCCAAGGGGTTTTTCCATCAGGGGAGTTATGTGCCCAGTAGTTTTTTGAAAGCATATCATTGGCTTTATCTCGAGCTGCTACTGCAAGTTCTGGGCTAAATGATAAAGGAGGGAGTCCGTTTTCCTGTCTTTTTTGATTTACTAATGTTATTAGTTGCTCCGAGGTTACATTTGTTGAAATACCAAGCACAGAGGGATATTTGGTTTTTGTTAAATTCAGCAATAAACCCCCTATAATAAAAAATACTATAAACAGTAATAATGTTGTTTGATGCAGTAGTTTTACTCTGTAATTGTTGGATTCCCGCGGTATAAAAAGATGATGTAAGATTTCTTTCATCTATATTAGTATATCATTTGTATTTTGGGTGAGCTAATTCCCCAACTTTTTTTCCATTTATAGGAATTTTTAGAAAAAACCCCAGGGCATTGGCAATTGAAATACTAACTCGAAGTCCCGTAAAAGAGCCTGGCCCGGTATTTACTTTTATTTTATTGAGGTCATAAATACTGAGTTTATGTTTTGTTAAAAGTTTATCTATAAGCCTTAGAACAACTTGAGCCCTTTTCATCTTCTGATTTATTTTGTATTCTTGATTATTGACTCTTAGTCCTACTTTTATATTTGAACTGTCTGACGTATCAATGACTAATATATTCATAAATCTAATTTAACCGCTCCCTGTCTTAAAATTTTCCAAGGCTTGACCGAACAGTCAATAATCGTAGAGGGTTTTTTATAACTTCCTGTATTCCCCGATAAAAGAAGATCCACCTGCGAAATTAAATCAGGATTTAAATCCTCGAATCTAAAAGGTGTTTTTTTTCCCTGGAAATTTGCAGAAGGCCCCAAAAGAGGAACTCCAACCTCTTTTATTAAAAGCAGTGCAGTCTTATGATTTGGAACTCTTATTCCCAAAGTTGTCCCACCTCCCCTAACCAGAGAGCTTACTTTTTGTAGATTGGCTTTTAGTACAATTGTTAAAGGCCCGTGCCAGAATTTTTTAATAAGTTTGTTCTTAACATCTTTACTAATCGGCCATGCATATTTCTGTGCCATTTTAAGACTATCAGCCAAAACCAAGACTGCTTTGTTTTTTGATCTTTTTTTAATCTTGAATAACTTTCTTACTGCTTTATTATTATCCATCCTGCAACTAATAACAAAGGTCGTGTCAGAGGGAAAAATAACAATACCACCCTGTTTTAATATTTTTATTGCTTGTTTTATGTTGTCTTTCATAATTTTTGATTGATTGTTATTTTTCTTCTATTCCTTCCCAAATCTTCGAATTTTATATCCCAACTTTTTTTTGGCAACAGACTTTTCATTTTCTCTGCCCATTCAATCGCAACAACACTGTTTTGATCCTCCAAAATTTCTCTTAATCCCAGTCCTTCAATTTCTCGTTGATTTTCAATTCGATAGAGATCGACATGATAAAAAGTGTTACACCTTGGAGGAGTCGAAGGTCTGATGCCTTCGCCACCTCCGAGGTGGCCGAATGGACTCCTCAGAGGTGAAACTTTATATTGACGGACAATAATAAAAGTTGGGGAAATAATTCTTTTTTTGATGCCAAATCCTCTCGCCAGCCCTTGCACAAAAGTTGTTTTTCCGCTGCCAAGATTTCCATAAAGAGCAACAACTCCGCTTCTTGACAAAGATACTCCTTGCACGAGGCTGGCAAGGATACTCCTTGCAAAATTCTCACCTAGGTTTTGAGTTTCTCCAGAATTATTTGTAATGAAAATGTTCTGTTTTGTTTTATTCATTACCGATCTTTTTATTCTTAAAATACCGAAAGAGAAGTATACCACAAGCAAGAATAAAAATGCTTCCTACCCCGATAAGAATCTTGAAAATATTATTTTGATTGCTCTCTAGTATTTTTACTTCCTTATTTGAGTTAGTAGCGCCAGCAGATGGTGTTGCAGTTGCGCTTTTCGTACTCTGTCCGAGAACCGAAGTTGGAATATTTACCTTAGTGCTCGCTGTCGTGCTTAAAATTTTTCCCTGGGAAGGACTTGAAAGAGGAATTTTCTGCGTAGACGTTGGCGAAACTACTGTTTTTGCTGAAGACTTTGTAGAAGGTGGTTTAGATGTAGGAATAGAAGTTGGGCTGGGCAAAGGAGTTGGTGTTGGAGCAGAAGTAGACGTCGGAACAGACATTGGAGCTGACAAATTATTTGTACTGCCTTTTGTTGGATTATTGAAAATGGCCCACTCTCCAACCCCGTCGATATCACGTCCGTAAGATTTATTCGAACCTGGTCCAGTTGTATAGGAGTAACTGTCTTCAAGTGATGTTCCATTAAGTAATTGAACTGTATCGGCGGTTGTTCTGTTTAGATTAAAAAAACCACTCTCAAAAATTTTATATTCAGAAGGATTAATCAATGTTCCGCTTGGTATCGTAAATTTCTGTGATCCTCCATTGTCATCAATAAACCAACTACCTATATCGATTGGGGTTGTCCCCTTGTTGTATAGCTCCACCCATTGACTTGAATCAGGATCCACCAGGAATTCATTTATTACTACATCTCCAGCTAAAACTTTTTGAGGCAAAAAAATAAAAAGAAATAAAAAAAAATAAATAAAGATAACTGAAATTTTCATTTAAGGAAGCGCATGCAGATAAAATGTTTGTATTCCGTCGCTTTGGTCTACTCTTGCAAATAGAAGGCTTCCTCCTCCGCACGCAATACTCCCGCGGAATAATTCTCCGTCTTTTACCGCTCTAACTGCCAAAGAAGAGCTTGAATACATATCTACTCCGGTATGTGGTCCTCCGCCATACCATCCAATTCTTGCCCAATACGTCATTCCATAACCCTGCTCTATATAAATAGGATCTGAGATTGGCCAGCTCCATGATCCCCCAAAAGAAAAAGATCCATCTGGAGAGTTTTCAAAAGTAACACTTTTATTTGAAAGAAACTGGCTCGGATCTTGTAATCCTCCGTCTTTTCGAACTTCGAAATGAAGATGAGTACCAGAAGAGCACGAAGATCTGCCGCTAATGACATATGCTATCACATCACCTTCCTTGACTTGTCCTACACTTATTACATTTCCTCCGCCGGCACCAATTTGCTGAATCGCTCTCTGTTCTGCAAGTGCCGCCGCAAGCCTCTGCTGATAGATAGATTCGCTATTCTGGGTAATAGCAAGCAATGCCTGTTTATCTTTCTTTTCCTGATCAAGCTCTGTAGTATAAGCCTCAAGCTTTGCCTTAAGAGCTTCAACCTGACGTTTCTTATCCTCAAAAATTGATTTTTGATTTGCGTAATCATTTTTTGCCTGAGTTGTGTCATAAATAAGTCTCTTATCGTGTTCTTGGGCTATCTTTAGGTAGTTAAGTCTTGAGAAAAAATTGGAAACATTATTGGAAGATAGAAGTATATGAAATGGCTGAACGGCACCAACCTCATAGGTCGCAACAATTCTATTTATGAGAACTCCTGTTAGTTTTACCAAGGAATTTTGAAGAGTTGAAATTTTCTTATTAGCAGTATCTATATCAAGAGTAATGTCTGTTATTCTCTGTTTGGTTGAATCTATTCTAAGTTGAGTCAATTTAATTTGGCTGTCCATTACTGCTATTTGGGACGAAAGAGTTTTTCCTTGCTTTTGCAAATCGGTGATTTTATTCTGTAAATCGTTGATTTGATTCTGTAAATCCCTTACAGCCTGCGAATTATCTTGTGAGGGTGTAGGGGTTGGGGTTGGGGTTGGTGTTGAGGTTTCGGTTTGGGAAGTTGCAATTTCTTTAAATTGAAAAATGAAAACCAAAAGCGAAAGTAAAAATACCAACATTACAAGATTTTTTCTTCCAATTACCATAAGTCATATTACCTAAGATATCTAAGAACTGCCAAAAAGCTTGAAAGAAAACCTAATATTATGGCAAGAATCAGCTCTGCCAATAATACCCTAAGAAGAAAGACGGGAGAAATAGGCAGGATTGGGATTCCTTTTAGAAAAGACGATAAAAACGGCGTTGAATACCAAAGCGCAAAAGAGGCTATCATCCATCCAATTACAGCTCCTAAAGCCGCATAGAACATTCCTTCAAAAAGAAACGGCCATCTTATATACCAATTAGATGCTCCGATAAGACGCATTATTTCTATATCTTCTTTCCTTTGAGAGATTTTTATTCCTATAATTGTCACCATTATAAAAATTGAAACCAAAGAAAGAACAGCTATCAAGCCGATTCCGATTTTTCGAACAGCACTTGTCCAAGAAACAAGAGTAGCTACAATATCTTTTTGGAAAATAACCTCTTGAACAACCAACGATTCTTTAAGCATCTCAGATATTCCGGAGAGATCATTTATTCTATAAGCAGAAATCTCAAGCGAGGCAGGTAAAATATCTGCTGTTACCAAATCCAAAAGAAGGGGGTCGTCTTTATTTTGCTGCCTATAAATTTTAAGCGCCTCTTGTTTTGAAACAAATTTCAAAGAGGCAACCTTTCCGGTATTTTTAACCTGTTTTTCAAGTGCATTTATATCACTTTGCTTTGCTTCATTTTTGAAAAAAGCTGTAACCTGGGGTTTTGATTCAAAAAAATTGATGACCCGCGATGACCCTGAAAGAAGAAAAGTGAAAAAAGATATGGTCAAAAAAGTAAGCATCATTATAAGTACCGCGGCCATTGCCTGATATGGAGAGCGCCTGATATTTCGAAGACTTGATTTTATAAATTTCATACTTCAATTCTATTCAGCATGACCCTGAGCTTGGGCTTCGACTGAGCTCAGCCGAATGTCCCGAATGGGTCATTTATTATCCTTCTTTTTATCATCTCTTACTAATTTGCCTTTTTCAAGACCAATTACTCTTTTTGAAAGGTTTTTCACAATATCGACATTGTGAGTAGCCATTATTACGGTGGTACCTTCCTCGTTTATGTCTGACAAGAGCTTTACAATCTCCCAGGAAGTCGCAGAATCCAAATTTCCTGTCGGCTCATCGGCCAAAAGTATTTCAGGAGAAAGAGCAAGGGCTCTTGCAATAGCAGTCCTTTGAAGCTCGCCGCCTGAGAGCTGAATAGGAAATTTATCTTTATGTTCTATTATCCCAACCTGGGTTAAGACTTCTTCAACTTTTTGTCTTGCTTCTTCCATCTTTACTCCCGTAACTTCCAAAGGCATTACTACATTTTCAAAAACAGTTCTATCAAATAAAAGTTTTAAATCCTGGAAGACCACACCTATTTTTTTTCTTAGGTGGGAAACCTGATGTTTTGGAAGCCTAGTTAAATCCCAATCATTAACTATGACTGTTCCCTCACTCGGAAGAATTTCTCTTATTAAGAGTCTAAAGATTGTTGTTTTTCCACTACCTGTTGGGCCAACCAAAAAAACGAATTCCTTCTTATCAACCGACAAGTTTATATCGATAAGTCCAAAATCTCCGGTACCGAATTTTTTAGAAACTTTATCTAATTTGATCATAAATCCGAAGATATATTGGCAGATTATAGAACTTCTAGTCTGCCAACATCCATGAGCCAACCTGCGCGTTGTGCTTTATGAGTTTCTCCCCAAACCTTAACTTTTTTGCCTATGTATTGAGATAAGTCCACAATAGAGGACGTAAGATACACATTTTGACTCTCGCCTCCAGGCCTTTGAAGATGGAACTGCCCCTCTCCGTCAATTCCTCCTATTTTTAAAACTCCTTCTGCTGTGTCCCTGAAGGTTTTAGTGTCGCTTGATCCCACAGTTGTTCCCTTTGAGACACTTGAGGAAGTTTTACCTCCCTTTAGATTAACCTCCGAAATACTTCCCTTTTTAGACAAAAGATAACCGCTCCCAACACCCAAAATAGCAATTAATAATAAAGCGACTAATAATTTCGCAGTTAAAAAAGAACCTTCTTTATTGTCGAAGGTGTTCATTAAAGGCTGTTTTTCCGATTCTGATTTTTGTTCTTCTTCCACTAAACTAACCTCACCTCCTATCCATAGTAAAGCACATTTCCTTCGTTTTGGCAAATCTTAAAACTTTCTTAACTCCTCTTCTATAAATCCGTCTATTTCGCCGTTTAAGACCGCATCCGTATTCGAGGTTTCAAAACCGGTCCTTAAATCTTTCACCATATGGTAAGGATGTAAAACATAAGACCGGATCTGATTTCCCCAGCCGGGAGTTTTATATCCGCCTTTTAATTTTTGCTCTTCCTTTTTTCTTTCTTCTTCTTTTAAAAGCCAAAGCTTTGCTTTTAAGAGTTTTAGCGCATATTCTCTGTTCTGCGCCTGATATCTTTGACTTTGCGCAGTTACCACAATTCCCGAAGGCTTATGCCTTAACCTCACTGCTGTTGAAACTTTCTGAACATTTTGCCCGCCTTTACTGCTTGCCCTATAAAATTCCCAGTTAAGATCTTCTTCTTTTATATCAAGTTTTTCCTCTTCTCCTAAATCCGGCATAACCTCAACTAAGGCAAAGGAAGTGTGTCTTAACTTATCTGCGTTAAAAGGAGAAAGTCTAACTAATCTATGAACTCCTGCCTCGCCTTTTAAATATCCGTATGCATATTTGCCATTTACAGAAAGCGTCGTGCTTTTAATTCCTACCTCTTCGCCTAAAGTCTCGTCAAGTTTTTCAAAACTCCAGTTTTTTCGCTCAAAATATCTTGTATACATTCTAAATAAAATTTGAGCCCAGTCCATTGCTTCAACGCCGCCTTGGCCTGCATGAATAGAGACAATCGCAGGACGCAAGTCATATAGATCGGACAAATATATTAGAACTTCAAGCTCCTCAATAAGTTTTTTTGCTTGCCTAAGATTATTATTTGAAATAAGTTCCTTAAGTTTTTCCACATCACTTATTTCTTTTTGAAGACCCGCTAACTCTTTCATTTTTAATGCAGCCGATTTTTGATCTTGCCAAAAAGAAGGATCAGAACTTTGAGCCTCGATTAATCGCACTCCTTTTCTTTTTTCTTCTATATTGAGACTACCTAGGAGTTTTTTTGCTCTCTGCCTTAACTCATCCATAATTTATTTAATAAAAAAGCTAAAAACTAGAATTATTGTAGATAATCCCATAATAAAAGCTGTAATTACCCCTAAGATATTAAGAAAAGGACTATTCGTTCGCTCTCCCATAATTTTTTTATTATTTGCAATAAAAAGAATCATTATAATAAGAGGAGAAGCTATTATACCATTTATTACCGCGGTGTAATAAAGCACCACGATCGGATCGATTCCAATAAAATTGATCAAAAGTCCAACTAAAGTTGCTATTGTTATAACCCCATAAAATCCATGAGCTCTTTTGAGTTTTTGATACAGACCTTCTCTCCATCCAAAAGACTCAGAAACCGCATAAGAGGCAGAACCTGCAAGAATTGGTAATGCCAAAAGTCCTGTTGCGATAATTCCCAAAGCAAAAAGAAGAAAAGCATAATCGCCTGCTAATGGTCTTAAAGCAAGAGCCGCATCAGATGCGCTATTGATTTTAGTTATACCATGAGTAAAAAGTGTTGCGCCTGTTGTTATTATTATAAAAAGCATTACCAGGTTTGAAAAAAACATTCCTACTACAGTATCAAGGCGCAGTCTTGATATATCTTTAGGGGTTATTCTAGGCTGCCCTGCTCCCATTCTTCGCAGTTTATGATGCGAAACTTCTTCTTCTACCTCCTCATCTGCCTGCCAGAAAAAAAGATAAGGAGAAATTGTTGTTCCCAAAATCGCAACAACATTAAAGATATAAGTTTTGCTAAATTCTATATGGGGAATAATCAAAGAAATAAAAACTTCCTTCAAGTCAATCTTTATTGCAAAAGCAGCGACAATATAAGATAAAAGGGCAAAAGCTAAATATTTAAGATATTTGGAATAAGTTTTGTAAGAAACAAAAATTTCAAGAACCAACGTTAAAACAGCCATGCCAATCAACCAAAAGATGAAAGGAAAACCAAATACAAGCTGGGCCGAGGCAGCCATTGCTCCAAGATCTGCTCCAATATTTATAGTATTTGCAAAAAGAAGAAGAAAAACAGTAAGATAAAGAACCTTTTTAGGATAATGAAGTCTTATTACGCCGGCAAGACCTTTTCCGGTAACAAGACCGATTCTTCCGCACATTTCTTGGATTGCTGCCATAAGGGGAAAAGAAAAAAGAGCTGTCCATGCTTGGGCAAACCCAAACAAAGCTCCTGTTTGGGAATAAGTAGCAATACCGGATGGATCGTCATCTGATGCACCTGTAATAAATCCCGGACCTAAAACAGAAAAAATTTTTTTAATCTTTTTCATTTTATAATCCGCTGCAAATTTTAAAGCATGCTTCTTTTACTTTGCTGCTTGGTAAGTTTTGCAGAGCCTTAAGATCGTTTATTAAGTTTTGAATCTGAGGTGATGAAGACGCTATCTCCTCAACATTTATATTTGCCGCTTGCTGTTTTATTGCCTGGACTTGTCTTTGGATAATGTCTTCAAGACTTTGATCAGACGCCGATAAAACCTTTTGATTTTGAGCTCGTTCGGATTTGGTATCAAAGAAGAGGCTGTTTCTTAATAAATAAACTGCGCTCCCTACCAAAAGTAGAAGAATTATAAGCGTAATGCCTACTTTCTTCTTATTCCAGGACTCTTCAAACTTTACCTCTTTCATGAACTTATTGTAGGTTATGAAAATTTCTTTTGCAATAAAATAGGAATTAAAATGGTATAATTGAATTATGAATCTTAAAAATCTTCAGGCGAAAATAAGAGTTTTAAACGAAAAAACAAGACCTCATTATAGACTTTATTCACAGACGGAAAAAGAAATTCTGACAAAGACAGTAAAACTTAACGAAGAAGTCGGAGAATTATGTAATGATATTTTATCTATTTTAAAACTTCAAAGAAGATCAAAGCTTGAAAAATTTGATAAGAGAAACATTTACGAAGAATTTGCCGATGTTATAATAACAACAATCCAGCTTGCCCAAGCAGCAGGAGTAAATATAGAAAGAGCAGTTGGTGATAAGTTGAAAAAAATCGAAGAGAAATATATTAAAAAAAGATGAAAGAGCCTAATAACATTTATTCAGCTTCATCTTCTTATAATGATTGGGCAAAACATTCAAGGCAAGCATGCCGAACTTCGGGCAGAACATGATTTTGAAACCGACAGTAAAGCCGAGAAGGAAATAGAAACTATATTAACTCATCTTGAAAATCAGCAAAAATTAATTCTCAAAATAATCGTATACTTTTTTAGATATATCTGCTATTCGTTCTTCAGAAGCGGCGGGCAAATCACTTTTGGATAAAGCCACGATAATGTAATCGCTCTTTGGCCCATAAACAATACCTCCGTCATGTGTAAAAAAGCCTATCTCGCCTGTTTTATGAGCAACTATAGCTTCGGACGGTAAGTATTTAGGCAATTTATCGTTAAGTTTTTGTTTGCTTAAAAGATCTAACATTTTACTTGTATCTTGCGGATTTGCAAGTTTTCCTTTATATAATTTCTCAAAAAAAAGTGCTATGTCATATGGGGTAGACGTAGGAGAACTGCCGTCTTCTCCTACTGTTGATTCATTAAATCCTTCTCTTTGTAAAAACGCTTTAACACTCGATAGTTTTATTTTT
>MFOT01000027.1 GCA_001782475.1 Candidatus Levybacteria bacterium RIFCSPLOWO2_01_FULL_38_21
AAAAGTAATAAGCGAGAAAATCGCCTTAAATGGGTTTAAAACCGCAATAAGAATTGCCGTAACATCTGATTCAAAAGAACGGAGTAACCAGTTTTTATTTGAAATCGCAAATACTTTTTCTTCTTTTAACAATCCTTCCGGGAACAGTCTTGTTTTGCGCCGCGCAATTCTCTGGCAGAAAAAACGAATGGCAAGCGCATTTATTAAAAGGAACAAAAGATTTGTTCCGGGAAATCAGATATTAAATGTTGCAGAAATAGCTACCTTGTATCACTTTCCGACTGAAAAATTTTCAACGCTCCATAATATTTCCTGGCATAAAACTATACTTTCTGATCCGCCCGAAAACCTTCCAATTGCAGAAGGATTAAATGAAGAGGATAAAAAAGAAATTAATTTTTTTGCTTCAACCGAGTTTAAAAATAAGCCGACAATATTTGGAATAAAAGCCGAAGATAGGAGAAAACATTTTTATATAATCGGAAAAACAGGAACCGGAAAAACAACTCTTATCGCCAATATGGCAATAAGCGATATTAGAAACAGAAAGGGGCTTTGTGTTATAGATCCGCACGGAGATCTCTCGGAAATTCTTTTAAATTACATACCGTCTTATAGAGTAAATGATGTTATTTATCTTGACCCATCTGATTCAAAGCGTGCTTTTTCTCTAAACCCTTTAAGCGTTGAAATCCCTGAACAGAGAGAACTTGTTGTTTCGGGGATCGTTGCAATATTTCATAAACTTTACGGTCATACTTGGGGACCAAGGCTTGAATATATTTTGAGAAACGCACTCTTATCAGTAATTAAGCTTCCAAACGCTACTCTTCTTATGGTTCAGGACATTTTAACTGATGATAATTTTAGACACAAAGTAGTTGAGAAATTGCAAGATAGAGTGCTTCGCAATTATTGGATAAATGAGTTTGAACAAATGCAGCCAAGACTTAAAAGCGAATCAATCTCTCCAATTCTAAATAAAGTTGGCCAGTTTACATCCTCCCAGCTTATGAGAAATATAATTAAGCATCCAAGGTCAACTGTTGATCTTGAAAAAATTATGAATGAAGGAAAGATTGTAATTCTAAATCTGTCACAGGGAAGAATAGGGGAGGATAACGCAGCACTTTTGGGAGCAATGACAATTACAAAAATTCAGCTTGCCGCAATGAACAGGGTATCAATGCCTGAAAGTCAAAGGCGCGATTTTTATCTATATGTTGATGAGTTTCAAAATTTTGCAACAACAAGCTTTATTAAAATCTTATCGGAGGCGCGAAAATATCGGCTGAATTTAATTTTGGCAAATCAATACATTGACCAAGTTCCCGAGGAAGTAAGAGCTGCAATTTTTGGAAACGTAGGAACAATGATGTCTTTTTTAATCGGTGCCCAAGATAGCCATTATATGGGCAAGGAATTTGGAGAACGGTTTAAAGAGGAGGATTTACTTATTTTGGGAAATTTTCAGGCAATTACTAAACTTGCTATAAATAATATTACTCAATCGCCGTTTCTTTGCTCAACTCTTCCTCTTCCAAAAAGCATAACCCAAAACAGAGAAAAAGTTGTAAGAGTGTCGAAGGAAAAGTACACGAAACCCGTATAAGATATAAGTCCTATAAGTCGTATAGGTCTTATTTACCGGCTCTTCTTCTTAAGAGGAATCCGAATAATCCTGTTGGGATAAGTCCTATCAAAGGCAACATCTCCGGTCCTGTTGGAG
Organism: Candidatus Levybacteria bacterium RIFCSPLOWO2_01_FULL_38_21; assembly: GCA_001782475.1. Taxonomy (GTDB): domain Bacteria; phylum Patescibacteriota; class Microgenomatia; order Levybacterales; family UBA12049; genus 2-01-FULL-38-21. Next base: position 1,730 of record MFOT01000027.1, read on the forward strand.
GAGTGATTGTAACTTTCGGGGCAGGTAATACCTTAAGTCCGCCCTTAGTTTCTCCCAAAACAGGTTTTTGTATACAAAACTGTGAATTGTCTGAGCTTTGCTGGCCGTTATCAGATGTTGCCATTACTTGGTTCACAACGCAAGTTATTCCTTGATCTGAAGGAAGTTGTTTCTCATCAGCTACTTTTGCCGCAACAGTGAATGTTCTCGATTCTCCAGCTTTCAAATTTCCTATATCAAAAGTTAGAACTTTAGTATTTGAATCGAAACTTCCGGGTCCTGAAACAAAGCTTACAAAACCTGGAAGAGTATCTTTTACGGTTGTTTTATTAATAGTAGAGCCTCCGGTATTAGTCACTGTGATATGAAATGTCACATTTGAAGAAGGTGTAAATTTTGGATCGTTAATATTAAGATTATCTAGAAAAGCTCCTGTTTGCGGATTTTGAACAGTTTTATTTATAAGTACATTTCCAATCTGAACGCATGTTTGCCCTCCGCCGTAGATAGGCTGGCAAGCAGTATCTGCGAGGACACCCCTTGTAGATGTCATAAAAGCAAAAATTACGAGCGCAGAAATGAAAAGATAAACTTTATTCATACTTCAATTATCATTCAGTATGACCCTGAGCTTGTCGCACATTCGGCAAGCTCAGTGTGATACTGAGTCTGTCGAAGTATCGAAGGGTCATAATAAAAAATGATACTGTAGTCAACGATAATGGACAGTATCATTTAATGTGAAAAGAAGAATACCATATATTATAGGGTGTGTCAAGTGTTTTGGGGCTTGACCCCGCACAACTTACTTTTTGCCTTTCCTGCCTGCCGGCAGGCAGGTCAATTCTATTCGAATACGGCTCAAAGAGCGTTTGTTGAGGGGTCTGCGAGGTATTCTGCCTCTTGACAAAGAAATGAAGATATGTTGTAATACACTTGGTTTTAAATCTTCAGGGAATCCCGCATTTTATAATCACAGATTTGATGAACTGAATTTTATCCAATTAGTTTAATTATAAATTCCCTGCTTTTCTTTCTATAATATGGTATATAAAAAAACTCCATTGAAAAGAGAGCCTTCGGTTAATGAAATTATTGGAAAACCCAAGGTCACAAACAATGAAACCCCTCTTACAGAAGAGGTTCAACCCGTGGCGGTTTCAGTTTCTCAAGCAAGAAGAGTTGAGGAAACAACTCAAACTCAGGAAGTTTCGGGAATTTTAGACATTCAGCATGAAGGACACGGATTTTTAAGGCCAAAGTTTATTCCTTCAGCTCGGGATGTTTATATTTCGCAGTCTCAAATAAGAAGATTTATGCTTAGGCCCGGTGATTTGATCGAGGGAATTGGAAGACCTCCAAAAGATACAGAGAGATACTACGGACTTTTAAAAGTTGAGAAAGTAAATGGCATTTCTGCAGACGACTCTATGAGACGTCCCTATTTTGACGACCTTACTCCTGTCTACCCTAAAAAACAGATTGTTTTAACAACCGGCAAGCTGCCTTTGTCAACAAGAATAATTGATCTTATTGCGCCAATTGGTTTTGGACAGCGGGGAATGATTGTATCTCCTCCTAAAGCAGGGAAGACTACGATTCTTAAAGAAATTGCAGCGGGAATTTCTCAAAATTTTCCAAAAGCACATTTAATGGCTGCTTTAATTGGAGAAAGACCCGAGGAGGTAACAGACATATCTGCCTCGGTTAAAGGAGATGTAGTTGCATCAAATTTTGATGAGCCGCCTGAAAAACAGACAAGAGTTGCAGAGATAACCTTGGATCGGGCAAAAAGACTGGTTGAGACGGGGACAGATGTAATTATTCTTCTTGATTCTATAACCCGTTTGGCTCGCGCCTATAATCTTTCTGTTGCACCTTCGGGGAGGACTTTAACAGGAGGATTTGACCCTGCGGCATTATGGCCTGCAAAGAGATTCTTTGGAGCGGCGAGAAGCTGTAAGGAAGGTGGATCTCTAACAATTATTGGAACTGCTCTTGTTGAAACGGGCTCGAGAATGGATGATTTAATTTACGAAGAGTTTAAAGGCACTGGAAACATGGAATTGCACCTGGATAGAAAACTAGCTGATCGAAGAATTTTCCCAAGTATAAATGTAGAAAAATCGGGAACAAGACAGGAAGAGCTCCTGCTTTCCGAGAACGAGCTTAAAAGGGTTGTTACAATGAGAAGAATGCTTGATATGTTGTCCTCCGAAGAAAGAACAAGTGCTTTGGTAGACAGACTTTCCAAAACAGAAAGTAATGAAGAATTCCTAGGATCTCTAGGAAAATCTTAATTTGACATAACCCTCCCAATTTGCTAACCTTTTTATTTAAGCTATGCACAATCACCCAATATATCGGCTGACTAATTTCTTTTCTAAATTTTTCTCCGAGCTTTCTGCCTTCTTAAGTTTTTTTTACTCCTATATTAAAAATAAAGTTATAACAGCGTCTGTTTTTTTTGAAAACAATAAGAATAATCTGGTAAAGCTTTTTACCATTAAGAGGGGCCGATACAATCGGTCCTTTCTGCATTTTGTAGTTATGGTAGTTTTGGGAATCGGTGTTCTTTTGGCGCCATTTTTAGCAAGTACCTATCCTGTTCTTTCAAGCCGTGCCGCATCAAATTTGGATTTTTCTTCGCAAACCCAATCAATAATTGTAGGGGAAGATGTTTTAAAAACAGATGTTTCTCAAAAGCCGCGGGATAAGATAATAACCTACACTGTTGAAAAAGGGGATACTGTCTCAACCATCGCGCAAAAATTTGGAATATCAACAGACACAATTCGCTGGGCAAATGCTCTTTCAAATGATAATCTTTCTGTCGAAGATGAGCTTCAAATACTTCCTGTTACAGGGATGTCATATAAAGTAGCAAAAGGTGATACGGTTTATTCTATTGCGAAAAGGTTTGATACAGAAGCACAGAAGATAGCTGATTTTCCTTTTAATGATTTTGCAAATCCTGAGACATTTTCTTTGGTAGAAGGCCAGATTCTTATAGTTCCAGATGGAATAAAGCCTTCCGAAAAACCTTCTATAAGAAGGGAAGTTTATCTTGTTCAGGGGCCTGTTTCTATATCTTCTGCAGGATTTACATGGCCTGTTCAGGGATATATAAGTCAGTTCGCATCTTGGTATCATATGGCAATAGATATTGTTGCTCCATTAGGAACTCCAATTGTTGCAGCAAACAGTGGGGTAATATCGCAAGTAATAACTGGAACCTGGGATGGAGGATACGGTAATAATGTTTACGTATCAGATGGCAATGGCACAGTTACTCACTACACGCACTTAAGCGGAGTAAATGTTTTGGCCGGAGATAAAGTAACTGCGGGTAAGACTGTCATCGGGTCGGTTGGAATGACAGGAAGAACTACCGGTCCTCATTTACATTTTGAAGTGGCTAAAAACGGAGTTCTCGTCAACCCGTTACCATACCTCCAGTAGATTTTTCTAGGGACTCGATCATATCGATCAGGAATTTTAGACTGATATAACCTGCTTTTAAACGGAGTTTCTGAAATTAGGTTCAAGTTTCCCACTTGACAAACGCACCCCATAGTGGTATATAACAGTTCCTATGAAAGAAGGAGAGGGAATTTTAAGAAAAGTTGGTAAAATAGTTTTTCGTTATGGGGCACCAGTAGTCCTGTTACCCGCAGCTATTGTTGGAGGGGTGGCTTGCGGGACTGAAGCGGAAGAAAAGTCCCCAGTCGCCACCCAGCCTGCAACACCAGAGAGTAGTCCAATTCTAACCACAACTCCAAAAAAAACCCTTACCCCAACCATAACACCAGAGGCTTCAACAGTAATACCAGCAACTCAGACTGCAATGCCAGAAGCTCCAATCCCAACTGCAACACCGGAATGGTTTGAGCATTTTCCAGGACCTTGGCCAGGAGGACCGGCTGGGATGTATGTATCTCCAGAAGCAGAAGACTTACGTCCTAAGCTAGACCCCACAGGAACATTTTACGAAAATGAACTACTTGTTAATCTCAGAGATGATCTTACCAAAGAGGAGATTGCCGAGACCTTGACTCAGCACGGTTTAGACCCTAGAAGAGTCAGGCTAATCAAGTTAAAAGGGTGGGGTGGATCATTTTTCGTCAATGTTGACCCCGCCCTATTGGAAAAAGCTTTAGAAGAACTTAAGGCCGACCCTACTAGAGTAGATTATGCTGAAAAAGAGTTTGCCCCTTAGAATAAAAACTTTAAGTTACTATGTCAAAACTTTTTAAGGCAAAACCAATATTAGGTCTGCCTATAATGCAAAGATCCTGGTGGTCAGTATTGCCTGCTAGGATTTTTTTTGTATTCTTGTTCTTCTCCCTTTTCATTTTCCTTTCAGCTCCAGGAATTATTAAAAGTCAGGAACAGGAAGCGACTGATAGTGCCAGGCAAGCTACCGAAAGTGCACAAGTTGTTCCCCAAGCGACAGAAAGCGCCAAGATTGCTCCATCTATTCCCTGGAAAGGGTTGAAAAAGGGACAGCTTTATCTTGCTCCTGGTGAAAAAATGATTAGTGACAAAATCGATCCGACAGGTGAATTTTTTGAAGACGAACTGGTCGTTCACTTTAAGTCGGCAGTCTCTGATGAGGAAAAGGCGGCAATTTTAAATTCAAAAAGTTTAAAGACAAAGTGGGTTTCATCTTACTCCAAATCCCACGTAATAAAAGTAAATCCGGCTCAAAGGGAGAAAATTTTAAAAGAACTTAAAGCTGACCCTAAGGTGGAGTATGCAGAGCCAAATTATGTCGTTAGACCATTAGCAGTACCTAGAGATGTGCCCAATGATCCCGATTTCTCCAAGCAATGGGCTCTTGAGAAAATTAAGGCGCCAGAAGCTTGGTCTAGCCAAAAAGGTTCTGGAGGAAAGTATATTGCTGTCATTGATTCTGGTGTGGATTATAATCATCCAGATTTAAACTATAAAGTAATTAATGGACTGAACTTTATAATATATGGGTTGAATCCATCAATGGATGATAGTTTCACCAGTCATGGAACAAAGGTAGCCGGAATTGCGGCAGCAATTACCAATAATGGGACAGGAATTGCTGGAACTGCCTGGTTTCCGAAGATTGTCGCAATTAAAGCACTAAACGTGTGGGATGAGTTGCCGATGGATACGCCAGTGACACTAGGAGGCGCACCGCTTTTAGCTGCGGCGATTCTATACGCTGTGGATCCCTGTGGTTCTCCTTGGTGCCCTCCTGATGTACCGAAAGCTGATGTGATAAATATAAGTACGGCAGTGCCCCGCCATAGCCAAGAGCTTCAAGGCTCGGTTAATGTAGCCTTACAAAGCAATGTTGTGATCGTGGCCGGAGTTGAAAATGATTCTGGTGATTGTTTTATGGGCTACCCAGCTGCCTACGCGGGAGTAATCTCGGTTGCTGCCACTGACCAAAATGATAATCAGGTTTCCGGTTGTCAAAATCCCCGAGATGTCGATAATAACCAATTTGTTAATGGAATCACAGTAACTGCACCGGGTCAAGATATTTACACCACGACTCGGGACGGGGGATACGGTGCTCTTTCTGGTACTTCTGCTGCCACTGCCTTTGTTTCTGGAGCACTGGCTACTTACCTTGGCTATATGCCGACGGAACCAAATGCGGCAAGAAACGCCCTTATAGCAAGTGTTGATGATCTTGGGGTACCTGGTTTGGATTCAACATACGGCTACGGTCGGCTTAATTTTTGTAAATTAGTTAGTACCAATTGCCCACCGTCTGTCTCTTTGTATGTTAGCAAAAACTCTAATGATCCCTATCAACATGAGCAAAATGTTAATGTTGGAGAAACTTTTTATATCACAGTAAAAGCTCAAAGAGGGGGTACTGGATCAGGTGTGCTCCAAGGAATTTATCTTTATGATTTTTACCAGCAAAAATGGTTCCTCCCACCAATCTCCTGCGCACCAGAAACATGTGAATATAAGTGGCCTTGGTCTTTTGGTTCAAGTGGCGATTACAAATTTATTGCGGGAGCGCTTGATAGCAACGGGAATTCAGGTTTTAGCCATCATAGCCTGGGTTCTCCATATATTATTCATGTAGGAGATGGCGGTATGTCTGTGCAAGGAGGTCTAAATCGCAATTCATTACCTCCTTATCTTCAAGAACTAACCACTTCTTCAGGAAGTGTTAAGGTTAATTTGAACTGGACTGATACCCAGGGAGAATCAGGCCTTGCTCTTCAAAAGAAAGTAGGTACTGGATCTTTCGCAGACTTTAAAAATCTTTCTGCCGGCACCACCAATTATTCTGATACTCTTCCTACCTCCCAGGAAGGCCAGAACCTAACTTACCGAGTGAGAGCCAAATTCTCAGATAATTCCTACAGTACTTCTAATGAGCAGAGTATTAATACTCCGGTTGCTACTCCTTCACTTCAGATTACTACTTCTTGTAACAATGGGAAGGTTCGTTATCAGCTGGCCTGGCCTGACCTTCCCAACGAGACACAGTACAGAGTGGTTTATTGGAATATTAGTACAACCACTCTACCAGCTAACACAACCAGTTATACTCGGACTGATGTCGATCAGATCTCGGTTCCCCAAAATACAGTCTATTGGGCAGTCCACGCTGACCTTCAAGGTGGTGGAATTTCTTCTTCAGGCAATATCTTCGCTCCTCCAATCGACTGTGGAGGAGGTAGCCTTAACCTTGGGGTAAGCACTACCTGTGATGGCGGTAAAGTCCATTTCTGGCTTTCCTGGGGACAAGTCCAGGGAGCAAGTATTTACAATCTATCAGTGGCAACCGGCGGGCCAGGTTCACCTTACAGCTATATTGGCACCTTCAGTCAAACAAGTTTTGACTATAAATCAAGCCTTTCTTCGATTAGTTCAAACCAGGTTAATTTTATGGCTCAAGCCAAAAATGCCTCTGGTCAAGTATTGGCGACTTCAACAAGATATGCTTCGGCAAAAAGTTGTTCTCTTCCACCGCCACCACCAGCTTCTCCTCCAGAGATTGAGATTACCAACGTGAGAGTAATTGAAGAACCAGCGGCCATGGACGGGATAATTGAGCCAGGAGAATCGCTCAGGTTAGTTTTTGATATTGCCAATAAAGGAAATACTAACTCTGGCTGGTTTGATATCACTACCTGGTGGAACCGCTTGTCTTCGGCAGGTTGTGGTACTTCAGGAGATTATAACTGGAGATATTCAGCACCAAGTGGTTATATTGGTACTTTAAATATAACTGGATCTGGACAATTTCGTGCTCCTGCTACTCCCGGCACTTACAAAGCCTGGGTATTTGCCGATTCCCGCTGTGAAGTTTCTGAGTCATATGAGAACAATAATCAAGGTGGAGGAGAATATGTAGTTTCTGCTATGCCACTTTCTTGTGATTCTTTTGGTGATATTGATGATAGCGGATATATAACTTCTAGTGATCGGAATATGATGGATCGTTATTTAAGGGGGCAGACAAACCTTACTGACGAGCAAAAGAGAAGGGCTGATGTGACTGGCGATGGACAGATAAACCAGTCAGATATTGATAAAATCACTGCTTATCTTGGTGGGACAGCATCAACTTTTCCAGTCTGCGAAGATCCTGATAATGATGGTTTACCCAATTACGAAGACCAGGATGATGATAATGATAAGTTCACCGACACAAAAGAAATCTTTATTGGTACTGATCCACTCGATGCTTGTTCAGATAATCGTTCTGATCCTGCCTGGCCATTTGATATCAATAATGATACTCGGGCAAATGTCTTAGATATTAACTCTTTCTCAGTTGCAGGCGTTCTCAATACCTGGGAAGGCAATCCCAAATACAATCGTCGCTATGATCTCAATGCCGACAGGAAGGTTAATGTCTTGGACATCAACTTGTATTCAGCCAGAGGAGTACTTAATACTTGGTGTAGTAATTGAGGACTTCATTTCATTTTATATAGTTAAAAGCTGTCAGTAATTTCTTTTTGTTGAGATTCCCCCCCCTTTTTTTTATCCGCCGCCTAAGGATTCTAACATCTTCTGGTTTTTCTGATTCAAGCTTTCTGTGGACCAAGTCAGACTTGGTGGACCCGAGGGGAATCGAACCCCTAGTCTTTGCTATGCCATAGCAACGCGATAACCTTTACGCTACGGGCCCGTGGACTGTGGGAGAATCGAACTCCCGTTTCCGCAACCTGCCCGCCGTACTTAGTGGACTCAGCCAGAATCGAACTGGCGACTGATCGATGCGAACGATCCGGTATGCCACTTACCTATGAGCCCGTACTAAGGCAGGCGGGTGCGAATGCGGCGCCCGCTTGTCAAGCAAGCGAGCTCGTCCCGCCGATGGCAGGGACTCCGCTCCACTGTGCTAACAGCCCACAATCCAATACATTTTAGCATATTGCAATATTCAATTCAGCAGTTTATAATAAGAGAGAAACATAGGGAAAAACCTCGACTCTCTTCTCTGGTTCCAGATAAGAAGAAAAGGGACTCCCAGAAAAAAATGGAATTCAGAGAGGAGGTGAGACTTCGTAACAATTCACAATTAACAAATTGACAGTTAACTGTTAATTGTTAAGTTGTTGATAGTTAGTATAGCGATGGCTTTTCAAGATCAAACATTAGTTTGCAGAGATTGTGGTAAAGAGTTTGTCTGGACCGCGTCCGAGCAGGAATTTTATAAACAAAAGGGATTTGAGAACGCACCGGTTAGATGTCCGGAATGCAGAACTCTTAAAAAATCGAGAATGGATGAGGACAGAGGGCAACGGCAGATGTACGAAATAACTTGCGCTGAATGCGGTAAAAAAGATACTGTTCCTTTTAAACCCTCTGGAGACAGACCTGTTTTGTGCAGAGACTGTTTCAGAAAAAAACAGAACAGATAATTATCTTTTCGTAATTACCTTCTCGAAGATTTAGTCGCCTCTATGGGTGGAGGAATTTTAACAGGAGGATTTTGCGGCGGAAGCTGAGACTCTGGAGAGCTTATGCCGAGAGGTTGCTCAGAGCTTGGAGTTGGGCCTTGGGCAGTTGTACCGGCAATTCTTTTTTTCAGATCTTCTATTTCTTTTGAGATTTTATCAAGATTAGGCCTATCGTTTGCAACAATTCTTCCTACTATTTCATATTGTGTCATTGCATCGGTTAGATCCCCTTTTTCCTGTAAGGCATGGCCTAGATTATAATAAGCATTGGCAAGATCCGGTTTAAGAGCCGCGGCGATTTGGAATTGTCTTATTGCATTATCCCATTGACCCAGCTGATAATATATTCCCCCTAAATTGATATATTCCTGAGGATTATTTGGATCAAGGATTATTGCTTGTTGATTTGCAAGAATGGCAAAGTTGTCGGCATTTTGTCCAAAGCCAATCAAACTCCTATAAATAGATGCAAGATTCTGCCAGTTAAGCATTGTTTGGGGAGCATAAGTTACAGCAGCTCGTCCTGCGTTTATTGACTGTTGAATCAATGTGAATATTGTTTGCTGAGTCTGGGCGCTGGGAGATGAATTTGCGGGTTGTTGAGCAGCTAAAGAATTGGCAAGAGCCAGATTAGTCTGGGAAAATATTCTGTAATAAGCGTCTCTATAGGGAAATGTAGAGATAGAGCGGGCTTGTTTTTGATAAGTTAAAGTACCGTTGTTTTGAGAAGCAGCAATTAGTGACTCTTGAAACAATGTATCGGAAATAACATATTTTCCGCCGAAATACCCAATAAGACCAACTAATATTAAGATGAGTGTTAAAATTATTGATGGCAGCACAGATTTTTTTCCTCGGGAAAGAGAAGTATCAAATGCAATTAGTCCCTTCTGAAGTGCCACAAGCTGAAGTTCGACATCAAAGAATCCCTCTGATTCTCCCTTAGGGGAATTAGCCCGAAGGCTTGAGACGATACCTAAGAGTATAAAGAAAAGAGCTAAAACTGAAAAAGAAAAAGGGAGTAGAAAACTTGCGATAATGGGAACTAGAAAAAGAATAAAAACAAATCTGACTTTAAATATTTTATAAATAAGAAATATAAAAAGTAAAGCTCCTAAAATACCGGTTGTTGCTAAAAGTTCAAGAATAAAACTTGATGATCTAAAGAAAGTTAAAGCCCAAAGATTCGGGTTTTGGTTAAAAACAGGCTGTTTAAACCTTGTAAAATCCGTTACATAAGTACCGTAGCCAGAACCTAAGAAAAATCCCTGAACTACTCTTCCCGTGTCTTGAGAAATTGCAGCAAATGATGTTTGAAAACCAGTTTCAAAGGGAAGCGTGAGAAAACCGCCGTTTTGGGACGGCGTTTTAAAAAGAAGATAAGCAGATATTAGAAGCCCAACTATTATAATTACCGTACCTGCAGTAAAGGGAACTGGGCTGCCTTTTTTCTCGTGTCCTGAGAGGTCAGCATGAGTTACAGCTGAAGGATCTTCTGATTTTCGTTTTGAAAGAAGCGGCAACGCAAGATAAACTGCAAGAGGGAGAACCAATAAAAGATATAAAGCTTGATCAAGTAAAGATCCTAAGGGACTGAATGTTTGAGATTTTGTAAAAGCAAATGGAAGGATGTAAATTTTTAAGAACGATAAAAGGGATAAAATAGAGACGATCCCGGCTCCCGTAAGAAGAGATGTGATTAAAAGAAGTGCAGAATTTTTATCTTTGGCTGTATTTACAATAGCAAAAAAGGCGAGAACAGAAAAAAGAAGTGGTACAAAAGAAATAAGCGCGTCAGCTCTGTTAACTGCAAAAATTGAGGATGTAAGAAGGGAAAGTGTAAAAAGAAGAATCGGTAAATCAAAAGGGGTCCTTCTTAATATAACCTGACCTTTGGATAAAGATTTTATTCCGAATACAACCAAAATAATAAGTACCACTGCGCCTAATAATATTTGCTTGGGCAAAATAAATGCATCTGTTGTTAAAGTCAAAAGAAAAAACGGAAAAATCAGAAGAAGAAGTCCTAGAAGAAACAAAGATGCGTTTTCCAAGTAGGATGCAATTTCTGTTTTTGACTCATCCATAATTATTCTAATCTAGCAACATAAATATGTAATGTCAAGAGCGATTTCTGATAATCTCTATAAAATCAATTAATAATAAGCCAATTGAAAGGAATGTTTTTACTAAGTGGTGTATTAATTCCGATAGTGAAGGATAAGCCGGGAATCTGGCGCAAAAGAAATAAAACAATATTATCTGTATTTATTCGTGGAGTTATATAAATCAATGATTTTTCCGTAACTAAACTGTTATTAATAGTTAGCTCCTTTTGATATGCGGAAATTGTCGCTAGTCCCGAAGAGCCGGTAGCTATTATTTGGGTCTCCGAAACTGCCAAAGCAGGTTTTGCGATTGTTAAGTTAAGTTTACTAAAGGTTCCGCTTCCGGATGATATCAAGTCTCCCAATTGATTAATAGAGAAAACTGCGGATCCGGTAGAATTTTTTATCACAAGATTGGAGGGTCTGTCTGTTTCATTTCCAAGATTTACAATAAGATCTTGATTTGGAATAGGAGCGATTATATTTGATGCAAGTTTCCCCCAAACCGTAACATTTTTTGCAAACTCCGCATTTCCCGAAACTTTTAAATTCCCGTCTATATCGATATATATCAAACCACTTAAAAAGGATATGCCTCCTTGTTTAAGAGGCTGAATTTCAAGGTCGTGTCCTAATACATTTATCGTGCTGTCTGCAAGTATTAGATTTGTGCCAATCGATAACTGCCCTGCAACAGATATATCAGTTACAGATGATGGGCCAAGAGCGATAAGTCCTTGTGTAAAACTTGCGGTTGCTGCTTTTAAATTATCTATATAGATAAATTGTGAGGAGAAAGTGGAGATGTCAATATAGTTTGAGATATTTGCTTCGGGAGTAGCTATATTCTCAATTTCATCAGCAATTATTTTTCTGGCTCGCAAAATCCCGCTGACCGATGCATCAAGTGTTGAGAGAGAGCCACTGAAGGTAGCATTTCCGCTGCTATCTATGGTTACTACTGCACTGCCCGATGAATTTTGAATAACAAATGAGGAATTTTCAGAGGAACCAAGCTTGACTGTCAGATTTCCTTGAGCAAGAGGGCTTATCACATTCGTATGAATTTCCTCAATGCTTGCAATCGGAGAAATAATATTTGTTTGATTTTTACTCAATACGTCCTCAATTATTTGAGTTAAATAGTCTTTTAGTTTTTTTCCTCCTATCAAAACCTCACCGGAAGTTACATTTAGAGAATCCGAAGTTATATCTCTGGCTTTTATAATTCCCACACTTAAATTATCAACAATTAAATTATCAACAATGAGACTATTTATATTATTAATTCCAGAAAACACATCGTCCTTTACTTTTTCAAAGGCAGATACCAAAGGAGGGTTCGGATCATAATAACCGATATTTAAAAGGATAAATATTTTTCCTGTGCAAATTTTGTTTGATTCAACCAATCCAAAATTCTCCGGCGAATAAGAAGTTGTGCAGTCAGAAGAGTCAAAAGACTCAAGCGCTCTTCCTACCATAGTTGTCGGTTTTACTGCTTTTTCGGCAATTCCCGGAACAGAAGAGGAGGTAAGTAAATCTCCCGGTTTAATTCCGCCGTTTATATTCGATACTTTTGTCAAGACTTCTCCGACCAAACCTACGGGAATAGATCTTTCTCCTAAATTTTCTCCTCCCAGAAAGCTTGGATGCTCTGATGCTACCCCAACAATATTTCCTGATTCTTTATCGCATGGATAAACTAATCCATTAGTGTTAAGACATAAAACAGATCCAAAATCTATATTTTGATTTTTGTCCTTTTTCATATATTCTGCAAAATCGGCAATTCCGCTTGTTTGATATCGAACGCCTTTTCCGTTTCCTCCTATAGATCCAACTATTCCTATTCCTGAAGTTTCAAAAGATATAAAGTGGTTTGTATTGTCAACAGCAGTGGTAGAGGCGTTACCAAGCTTAATAATCAAGCCATCTGCATCTGTCCCGGTATTAGTATTAAATATCTGGGCTGCTGCAGTTGCGGCTTGAGAGTCTTGAACATCAAGTCTAAATGAGGGATTAGTTGTTCCAAATCCAATATTCCCTCCCAAATTAAGATTTCCCGAGATTTTTAGATCTCCGGTTGAAGATAATGTATTAAGAGCTGAAAAAAACTGAATGTCTCCAAAGGAGGCAGATTGTATTGTGAAGATTCCTTTCCCATTTGCGCCTACTGATAGACCAGAGGCTTGCGAGTTGACAGAAATAATTGGATTTATTCCCGAAAGAATGATATCTCCACCGACTGTCATATTGCCAAGATTATCAACTGTAAATTTAGCAATTCCGCTTGACGATGCGCTAATCAGTGGGCCTATGTCGTTTTGATTGATAGTTAAAGCCGATTGACCGCTTGACGTAGCTAATATACTCAGTAAATCATCTATCTCAACACTTCCAACCGCTGTTTGGATATTGTTATTGTTTGAGCTATTATGTATTGGTTTTTGGAGATCTATTTTCCCCAAGCCATCCGGGCTCAACTCTATATTCGTATTGCTCCCCAAAGCCGTAGTAAGGGTTAAGACATTGCCGGATATAATAAATTGACTGTCTAATGTTTGAAATGTATGGACAGTTTCTCCTCCTATAGAGAGATTGCCGGATGAATCCAAGGCTAAAACAACATTTGAGTATCCTCCGTTTGTAATTGGATCAAGTCCTCTTAGTTTTTGCGCATTTGAAGCAAGGGAAACATTTGAAATTTGCTTTCGAGGGTATAATTCTTCAGTTTGTCCAATTGTTATCCCAAGCCACAAGGAAGGGTAGGCAAGAAAAATATTTTGAGGGATTTGATTTTTATTTCCAAGTGTTACCGAAAATTCGCCATTATCATTGGGTTTTATATTGTCTACCTCCTGCCACAAAAGAGAAGAGCCGGAAGCTTGCGGGTCATTGTATATTGAAAATCGCGAAATAACCTCTTTTGTTATTGGTCTGCCAAATGAATCCGTAAGCTTGTCTTTGAATGTTAAAACTCTTGGAGCGGCAAACGTAAGCTCGCCCAAGACTCCCTTTTTAAGGTGGGTGTCTTGAAAGAATTTTTGATAGATCCCAAAGCCGATTAAAGACATAAAGATAACAAGAAGAGAAAAGTGAATATAGTGGGCAATTGGATTATTTCGATACCTTAAGTACCACTTTGGTCTAGTGTGGAGAAGGTGATAGGTAATCCTTTTAGGCAGTGAAAAATATTTTGTAGATACGGCAAACGGAGCATAAAATGATTTTTTAATATTCGGGACTCCTAGAACACGGCTGGGAGGGGTTGTTGTAATCTTTATATAATCTTCTTTAAAAATAGGTTTTTTCTTGAATAACCAAAAAATATACTCAAGCTGACCAAAAGACAGGTTTATATATCCTTGCAAAAATCTTAGCGAAGAGTTCGCAAGTCTAGTAGATTTTTGTACAATTCTTAATGGAGGAAATTTGGAGTATCTGAAATCTTGGCTTTTTTCTTGTGAAATTTTTGCTTGCTCAGCTTTTCTAAGTGGGTATGTTAAAAAGGATTTGCGGGGTAAAAGAGATTGTTTTTTGCTAATATTTCTAAAGCTTTCCTCATTCTCTATAATTTTTTCTTTTATCGCCCAGCGGACAAAATTTCTAATCGAGGAAAGCTTTCTATTGATCGTTCGGGGAGAAAAACCCCGAAAGAGTAGCCTGTTTTTATATTCTTCGATAATTTCAGGATTTATTTTATTGAAAATGTTTTGGTTTTCTATATTCCATGCTCTTTTCGCTTGTGTAACTTCTTCTGTCCACCCAAGGAATTGCCTTATGTCAATTAGATAATTTTTTATAGTAACCGATGAGGAGCCGTTAGAATAAAGATAATTTTTGAAACCCCTAAGATGAAGCGGATCCCCATTTATACTCGAGTCAAGTTTTTTTTCAAAAGGAAATTTACTTATATAGCCTGCCTCTTTTAAAAAGAATAAGAATTTACGGATAGAAGAGATGTGTCTCTTAAGAGACGATGCAGCAAGCGATTCTGAATTATCTCTTTTAAAATACTCAACAACGCTTTCATCTATAGCTTTAGGGTCAAGGCTTGAGAAGTATTTTTTTTCAAACCATTTGATAAAAAACTTGATGTCAGAACTATAGTTCCTAACCGTCGCTTTAGATGGTTGCTTTTTTTGAGCAGTTAAATAGTTCTTAAATTGGATAAATAATTCCATCTTCAATTTCCTAGACTAATTTTGTGAAAAATGTGCATCAGGTTCAAAATTATACGGATTATATTACTTATATAACAAAAATCGACATACATAAACAGAATAAACAAAAGTGTATTTGCTTGTCAATAACCTAGAGTACTACGAGTTGATATTATTTGATATATTTTATCGCATTGATAGCTTGGGATATAGTATGTGAAAAGACACGAAAAAAATGTGAAATGCTGTTTTTCGATTAATGTTCTTTTAATGTTCGCATTTTATGATTGTCAGCATATACATCTATATATATCATTTTATATCATTAACTATAATTTCAACCCTGTTATAGTCTGATACCATTCTTGAAGCCATTCTGGTTTTTGACGTTTTTATTCTTCTTTTGCTGGGCTTTTTACATATTTGTATGAGCGTTGATGAGAATGTGGTGAATTACTAGGGGATGTTTTTTAGCAGACAATCAGTTAAGGTGATAGGATTTTTTAATTTCAAGTTTGGATTGTTAATAAAACGAAATAAAAAGTGTCCCGTATTTTTACGAAGAATAATGCACCATGCTTAACGATTCTTTAATTGTCTGATAATATATATAGCAATAAATAGTGCAATTGTCAATAAAGTAATTGTCTTTATGGGAATTGCGACGAATTTTGTTTCCCCTGAGAGACTATAAGAATTGTCATATGTCAGATATAATTTTGCTGTATAGGAGCCTAATAAGAATATTTCTGGCCAAATTATGTCATCATTTTCCTTACTAAACATT
>MFOT01000028.1 GCA_001782475.1 Candidatus Levybacteria bacterium RIFCSPLOWO2_01_FULL_38_21
AATGGTAGGACATGGGACTTTGGATCCCAGTATCATGGTTCGAATCCATGTCCCGCAGCCACACTTAGGAAAATAAAAATACCAAGCTCGGCAGCCAAACGGAAGTAGTGTAGATTGGAAAAATTAAGCTAAATAAACTTGTGTTCCGGATTTTGTTTCCTTATCAACCTTTACGGCAACTTCCTGCCCTTTTTTTCCGCTTTCAACTTGAACATGCTCAAGTTGCATCGATTCAATTGATTGTGTAAATTCATTTTCTCCGTGGACAAACTTAACATTATCTCCTACTTTTAAAGGCTTCTCAAGTTTTATTACGGCAACGCCAATTTTGTCGTAGTAATGGATCACTTTTCCAATTAAATTATCTTTCACCGCTCTCACCCCCTATGGTCTCTTATATAAACCGATCAGCTCTGCTTCTTCGATAACGCGGTCTCTCGTTTTTTCTAAAACTTGTTGTTTGGTAAGACCATTGGGGGCATCCAAAATTGTATCAAGCGCATAGAGCTTAAAAAAATATCTGTGCGTACCCGATGGGGGACAAGGTCCTCCATAGCCTTCTTTTCCAAAATCCGTCCTGCCCAATAACCCTTTTGGTACAGAATTTTCTTCTATTTTTGTAACAGATGGGTCAATATTATAGATAACCCAGTGGACCCAAGTTTTTGACGGAGCATCTGGATCATCTATTATTAAAACAAGACTCTTTGTTTCTCTGGGAATGTCGGAAAATTCAAGAGGAGGATTTATATTTTTGTCGTCACAAGTATATTTACTTGGTATTTTTGAATTGTACTTAAAAGCAGAGCTTGTAATTTTCATTACGCATATATAATCCTATATTTGATTATTCTTGTCAACCCCGCTTGAAAAATCCTCCTATGGGAGGCTTTCGCAGGCAACTCCATCTTTATCCTGATCAAGCTTGTGAGAATCGCTTGCCGGACCGCCATGCGATATAAAAAAGTCCTGAGCTTCTTTTTGGGTCGCGAAATCTTTGCAGTCCTTATCCCCCTCAATGGCTTTACTAGAACTTCCGACCTGCGAGGTCGACGAGCCTGCAACCTGCGAGGTCGAACCATTACAAGCTCCATCAGCCCAAAGGCCCAGTTTTTCACTTTCAGCCTTTCCCTGCGCCCGTCTATAGCTTGTCTGATATTTGTACGGAGTACTATATGTGTATTCATAAGCATAACCCTCTGAAATCATCATAAGCCCGTAATCCTGCGTACCCTTGTCGGTAAAGACATATCGTAAGAGTCTTTGATACTTATCTCTCCCGCCCTGTGTCTTATCTTCTTCAAGCCATACCCTATACTCCTTATCTTTAAAATATTCTTTCGCTTTATTAGAAGCTTCAAGTCCAAAACACTCGACTGTTTTTCTCGGATCAACAGTCTCCGGAGTATTAATCCCGATTACTCTTATAGTTTCGTTTTTACCGTTTAATGAAACTGTAATGGTATCACCGTCAACTACTTTAACGATTTGGGCAAATTCTTTATCGTTCGATATTGAACTTGTTGGGGGCGGAGTAGGAGAGTCATTAGTCGGAAAACTGGAAATTTCTGTCTTTGCGGATTTTACCTCCGCAGGTTTTCTGTCGTTTGTTTTTGTTTCTCTTCCGAAGATCCCCGTTATTAAAATTATGAAAAGGACTAAGACTATTCCTGCCGAGATAAACTTAAGTTTCGTATTGAAGTGATTCACTAATTCTCAATTATAACAAACCCATGCAACCCCAACCTAACAGGAGTCTTTTAATAGGGAAGTATTTTTGGTAAAATTTGATGGCGCCCGCCTTGACTGGCGAGACAGGCCGAAGTGGCGGAACTGGTAGACGCGCACGGTTCAGGACCGTGTTCCCGTAAGGGATTGTGGGTTCGACTCCCACCTTCGGCACAAATCTGATATAATATTTTTCGCGCCGAGGTGGTGAAATTGGTATACACGCAAGATTGAGGTTCTTGTGCCCTTAAACAAGGCATGCAGGTTCAAGTCCTGTCCTCGGCACTCTGGATCCGTAGCTCAGTTGGCTAGAGCGCCTCGTTTACACCGAGGAGGTCAGAAGTTCGAGTCTTCTCGGGTCCACTAGGCCGAAGTTGCCAACGTGGTCAAGGCGCGTGTCTGAAGAACACGTTATCGGTGTTCGATTCACCGCTTCGGCACATGCGGGAGTAGTTCAGTAGTAGAACGTCTCGTTGCCAACGAGAAGGTCGCGGGTGCGATACCCGTCTCCCGCTCCAAGACTTCAAAAATTACCTTCCTAAACTTGACAACTTCTCCTAAAATATGTAAGTATTAAGTATTAATGAGAAAGATATTTCTGCCATTAACCCTCTTTCTTATAACCCCCCTCGTAATATTTATAAGCGTCGTTTACCTTTCTTATTTTTCCTATAAAAAAACTGGTAGTTCCTTTTTAAGCAATAGTAATCAATCTGTGGCTTTTGCAGCGCTTCCTACTATCGATAATTCGCTTGAGAATCAGATATTATCAAAAGACAGTAGAGTAGAGAACCTAAGAGAATTTTTGAATAGATATGAATCGCCTCTTGAACCATTTTCGCAGAAAATTGTAGAAAGTTCCGAAAAATACGGAATCGATTTTAGGTTAATTCCGGCTATTGCAATGCAGGAATCAAATCTTTGCAAGAAAGCTCCTCAGAATACCCACAATTGCTGGGGGTTTGGCATATATGGAGGGAAAGTCACGAGCTTTTCAGACTACGAGGAAGCCATAGAAACTATCTCAAAAACCCTTCTAAAAGACTACAAGTCACTTGGTCTAATTACTCCTGATCAGATAATGACTAAATATACTCCTTCAAACAACGGAGACTGGGCCCTGAGCGTAAGCTATTTCATGAATCAACTTCAATAAATTCACCCTGAGCGAAGCCGAAGGGCTTATAGTTTGGGACTTGACAAACCTATAGTTATATAGTACAATCTCGCCAGATCCTAAGGTATGCCTTCCAAATGTATACGTTAGGATTTTTTTATGGCTTTAAAGCATCATCATATATCCCGCGTTAATCCGCGCTAAGCCATTTTGTTTTTGGATTACTCAATATGAAAAATAAATTTTTATTTATATTGTCTTTTATTATTTTACTAGCATTTCTTTTATCTACTAGAGTTTTTGCAGAAAACTTTTCTAAGTCCTCTGCTGTTTTAGCAGACGCTCAAACTGTGACTTTATTGGATAATCGTGTAAAAATATTAAGAGAATTCCTAGAATCTTATAATTCTCCCATTACTCCTTTTGCAAAAGAGTTTGTAGAAACTGCAGACATTTATAATCTTGACTGGAGACTGCTTGTTGCAATTTCAGGAGTAGAATCAACTTTCGGTCATCAGATTCCTGCCGGTTCCTTTAACGGATGGGGTTGGGGAGTATATGGAAACAATGTTACCTACTTCTCTTCTTGGACTGAAGGTATTAAGATCAT
The DNA here is from genome assembly GCA_001782475.1 of Candidatus Levybacteria bacterium RIFCSPLOWO2_01_FULL_38_21. Lineage (GTDB taxonomy): Bacteria > Patescibacteriota > Microgenomatia > Levybacterales > UBA12049 > 2-01-FULL-38-21. Next base: position 3,456 of record MFOT01000028.1, read on the forward strand.
ATCTAAGGGGATTCGAGAAAACTATATGGATAAATGGGGAGCAACCGACATATACCAAGTCGGCAGAATGTATGCTGCATCTCCCACATGGGCAGTTAGAGTTGAGTTCTTTATGGGTGGGATTAGCAATTTTTCAATCTTAAATCCTAAGGATAGTCTTTCAATTTCGCTATAATATAAATAGTGCTATAATCAAGTTAACGCGCGGATGTGGCGAAAATGGCAGACGCGCATGGTTTAGGACCATGTGGGGAAACCCTTGGAGGTTCGAGTCCTCTCATCCGCACTCTTCGGCAAGCTCAGAGCAAGCTGTTCTGAGTTTGGCGAAGGGATAGAGGACGAGAAGTTTATGGTGAGCGAAGTCGAACCAAGTCCTCTCATCCACACCCAATATATGGATTCGATAATAGAAAAACAGGAAGACGGAACAATAGTTCTAAATATTACAATTCCTCAAAAAACTGTTAGGGAAACTACAAACGAGATTATCTTAAGTATTGCAAAAACTGCAAATATTGCGGGTTTTAGAAAAGGAAAAGCTCCAAAAAAGATTGTAGAAGGAAAAGTAGATAAAGACAAGGTAGAAGATGAAGTACTCAAAAAACTGCTTCCGAAATATTATGCTGATGCGGTAAAAAAACATGATCTAAAGCCAATCATAAATCCCAGAATTCATGTAGAAACGCTGGGGGATGATAAAGATTGGAAGTTTACGGCCTCAACTTGTGAAGCGCCAGAAATTGACCTTAACGGCTATAAAGAAAATATTAGGAAAATAACCTCGGGGGCAAAAATTGTTATACCCGGAAAAGAACCCTTCGGCGTAGCTCAGGACAAGCAGAAAGAAGCAAGTTTTGATGAAATAATGACAGAACTTCAAAAAAGCGTAAAAGTAAAAGTTTCAAAAATAATTGTTGAGCAGGAGGTAGAAAGACTGCTTGCCCAAACCCTTTCGGAGATAAAAAGACTTGGCTTAACTTTAGATCAATATTTAGCCTCTACTCATAAAACTGTTGAAGACCTAAGAAAAGAATACGAAAACAAGGCAACAAACGACATAAAGCTTGAATTTATACTTCAAAAGATAGCAGAAGAAGAAAAAATAACTGTAGCAGATACCGAAATTGACGATACTATAAAAAGTGTAAAGGATGAAAACGAACGAAAAGGACTTGAGGCGAATAAGTACCTTTTAGCAAGTGTGATAAGACAGCAAAAAACGCTTGATTTCCTAAAGAAATTATGATAAGGTTATCTCCACGTTATGGTTGCTAAAACCCGGAAGCAAAAAAATCAAAGCTTTATCGACCAAAGCCCGGTAGAAATACTAAAGGGCGTTGGGTCGGGTGTTGTTGATTCGGCGATTGATGATTTTGGTAAAAAAAGCATAAACAGTCTTTGGGAACAGCTTTTGGGAGCAAAAAATCCGCAGGAATCCGAAGATCAAGCCTCGGGCAATCTAGAAGAGGGAAGAGAAATTACTCTTTCAAAAAAAAGGGAGAAAACCCCGGAAGGACCAACTGAACCCGGAATTGGCTATAAAAGAGAGATTATAGATGTGGGAAAAAGAGCTGATCGAGAAAATGTTCAAGTTATAAATGCAAAAATCCAGGAAATATTAGTAGAACTTAAAAAAATAACAACGGCATCCCAGGAAATTGCAGTTGAATTTAAGGAAATAACTATTGAACAAAGAATTGAGAATCCGGGAGAATATCATGTTACTTTTTTCCAATGGATGTTATCTTTGGTAAAAGCGGCAAGACAAAAGATAGAAGATTCCTCATCTTGGCTTTCTGTTATGAAAAGCAAAAAATCTCAAAGGCAGTACTGGAATATGTTTAAAAAACATGGTACAACTTTTGGCCTCTCCAACGAGCGCGTTGTGGCAACCCAAGCAGGATAAAGCCTCATCTTAGATTGTAATGATCTATTACTTTTGATAGAATTACTAAGCTTGGATCCGTAGCTCAGCTGGTTAGAGCGTTGCATTGACATTGCAGAGGTCAGTGGTTCGAGTCCACTCGGATCCACATTTGAGGATTTTGAGAAGATGTAAGATGAAAAAGCCAATTAAGTTAAAGCTGCAAGAAACCCTTAAAGTTAAGCCAACAAAACCATTTTCATTCGATCCAACTTTTCATAAACCAGACCATTTTACTTCAGGGGATAGTTATTGGAAAAAGGGCATTCGTTGGCAAACTTGGAACTGGCAAGACAAACCGCTTGGCATTAAGTTCTCAAACAAAGGCGCAGTTGAAAATCCTCTAGTGGAAATAAAAATCTATGCCAAGGATAAATTGACAGATAGTTTTGTTGGCTCGCTAATTGAAGAGATAAAATATCTTTACAATTTCGATCTTAAATTAGGCGATTTTTATAATACTTTTAAGAAAGATAAATTTCTTAATCCAATTTTAAAAAAGTGGCGCGGAATGCGTCCAGGACATCCTAGCTCGCTTTATGAGTATTTGATAATCGGAATGGTTTTACAAAATGCTTCGGTCAGACGATCCGTTCAAATGTTTAAAGCACTTTTAGAAAATTATGGAACACTGCTTGAATTTGATGGCAAAAAATTATGGTGTTTCTGGAGTCCGGGAAAACTTCAAAAAGTAAGCGAAGATGAGTTGCGGGCTTTGAAAGTCGGCTATCGGGCAAAATCAATCAAAAAACTTGATGATTATTTCTCGCAGGGATTGATTGATGAAAAAGAATTGAGAGCGAAAGACAGAGAAACACAAATGACAGAATTGCTGAAACTTTATGGCGTTGGGCCCGCAACTGTTTGGTATTTACTTTTCGATGTTTTCCACCATTGGGATTTTTTCAATCATGTTTCGCCGTGGGAACAAAAAATTTATTCTAAATTATTCTTTGACCGCAAACCAGAAAAGCCTGTACCCGGCAGAAAATTACTGAAGCATTTTGAGAAGTATGGGAAATATAAACAGCTTGCGGTTCATTACATTTGGGAAGATGTTTTTTGGAGACGAAAAAACGAAAAAATAGAATGGCTCGAAAAAGAAATACGGCTTTAGATTCAGAAAAGAATTTGCCAAAGATTAAAATCTTAATATCTTCTGTATTTATCATGCTGTCCGATATCGATAAGAAGTGCTGTTTTTGAGTCAACCCAGAAGAAGAAAATTCTATTACTTTTATCAACTCTCACAGTCCACAATCTTGATCCACCCAACTTTTCTAGATGAAGAGATGGATGATTAGGATTGTAAACAAATATCTTGAGAGTTTTAATCAATGCGTTTGTTTTACTCGAGCTGTTTTTTACGAACTTATTGCGTTCTCTTTGATACCTTGAAGTTTTTTGAAGGGCTATCATTTCTTACGAGAGAGCTTCTTTAGTTCTTCAAACTCAGCTTTTAATTCTTCGGGAGTAGATATAGTCTTGGTTTTTCCGGCATTGTATTCTTCAAGAGCTTCTTTTAATACAGCCTCAACCTGAAGCTTCTCAAGGAGATCAAGTCCAATGACGGCTCCAAGAGGTTTATTGTTAGACATAACAATAATAGGCTCTTTGGATTTATTTGCATTTTCCAACACCTTTTTATATTCCCTTTGAATTTGTCTTGCCGATATAGTATTAAGCATATTATTAACATAATACAACAAACTTAATATGTATGTCAAGACGACATACTTGGATAACCTAAAACATAAATCAACCCATTCGACAAGCTCAGAGTTGTCCTGAGCAGCGTCGAAGGACAAAAAGTTCTCAAATTTTGCCGTTGCTTTATCCTCGTTGACAATATAAAACCTAATTCTGCTATACTTAGAATACACATAAATGGAAAAATACGAAAAAGTAGAGAAGCCGTTAAAAGATATTCTCCTTAATAATTTCGTCGGAGGAATTTTTTGGACAATAGGAGTAACCATAGGATTTGCTCTGATAATTGTATTTTTATCTTTCATAGCGAAAAAGATTGATATTATACCTGTAATTGGTGATTTTGCATCGCAGGTAACTTCTCGTGTGCTCCAAAATTTACAAAGTAGCCCGCAATTGGTAAAATAAACCAATGAATAAAGCCTCAAGCGTTAAAGATCATAGACAAATAGGGAAAGAGCTTGATCTATTTTCTTTTTCGCAGTATAGTCCGGGCGCGGTTTTCTGGCACCCAAAGGGATGGAAAATCTATAAAACTCTTGAAAATTTTATAAGAGAAAAACTTCCTACGCAAGGTTATGAGGAAATATCAACTCCGATCATGGTCAAAAGTTCATTGTTTAAAAAATCGGGACATTGGGAACATTTCGGCAAACATAATATGTATAATTTAACTATTGATAATCAGTCATGGAGCTTAAAACCAATGAATTGCCCCGAGGCTTCATTGATTTTTGCTTCAAAAACCAGAAGCTATCAAGATCTCCCGATTAGATTTTCAGAATTCGATATTCTCTACAGAAGAGAATTGTCAGGAGTAATAGGAGGCTTGTTTCGAATGCGGCAGTTTGTGATTGACGATGCACATCTTTTTGTGCGCCCCGATCAAATTCAAGATGAAATTCATAAATTGCTACTTCTGGTTGTTTCTTTTTATAAATCTTTAGGCTTTACACCGGAATTTTATCTCTCAACCAAACCCGATAAGGCGATGGGTGATGCAAAATTTTGGGAAGAGGCGGAAAAAGATTTAAAAATTGCGCTTGAGGATGCAAGGGTTAAATTTGGAATAAAAGAAAAAGACGGAGCGTTTTACGGACCGAAGATTGATATTCACATTAAAGATTCGCAAGACAGAGACTGGCAGCTTGCAACAATACAACTTGACTTTCAAATACCTGAAAGGCTTAAGCTTGAATATATTGACAGAGATGGAAAACCAAAAAGACCTGTCATAGTCCACCGGGCAATCTTAGGATCGGTAGAAAGATTTATTGGAATTCTTACCGAACATTATCAGGGAGCTTTTCCCCTTTGGCTTTCTCCTGTTCAAGTAGTTCTTGCTACAATTTCTGAGAAACACGAGAGGCAAGCATTATCTATCGCTTCGAAATTAAAGAAAGAAGAAATAAGAGTTGAGTTGGATAACAGACGGGAAACTTTACCTTCAAAAATTCGCGACGCTACTTTGCAAAAAGTAAACTTTATGGGTATAATAGGGGATAAGGAAATAGAAAAAGAGAACGTAATTTCGGTCCGAACAAGAGAGGGAAAAGATTTGGGACAACTGGAAGTTTCTAAATTTTTACAAAAGTTACAGGAAGAAATTGATAAAAAGATCTAAAAAAAGACAGGGTAATAGAAAATTTTATAGAATAAACGAGCGAATTTTTTCAAGCACGTTGCGTGTTTTGGAATCAGGCGGTAAGCAATTAGGAATTCTTTCGCGGCAGATAGCGCTAAATAAAGCACGGGAATTGAGTCTTGATCTCGTTGAAATAGCTCCAAAGGCTAATCCTCCTGTTGCAAAAATCATAGACTATAAAAAGTTTTTATATCAGGAAGAAAAGAAGAGAAAAGAAGAGAAAAGAAAGTCGAAAGGATCGGAAACAAAGGAGTTAAGACTTGGTCCTTTTATGAACGACCACGACTTAATGGTCGTCTTAAGAAAAGCCCGGGAATTCTTAGAAGCTGGAAATAAAGTTAAATTTGTAGTAAAATTCGCAGGAAGACAAATAACACATCCTGAGTTTGGGGAAAAAATACTTGAAAGGTCAATCGGGTCTCTCTCGGACGTATCAAAAATCGAGCAAGGTAAGCATTTTGAGGGAAGACAGCTTATAACAATTCTTTCTCCAGAAAGAAGAAAAGAAAATGCCAAAGAAAAAAATAAAAAAATCGATAAAAAGGAGATTTAAGGTTACAAAAACCGGAAAGGTTTTGTTTTCGCATCAGTATAAAAGTCATCACAAGCTTATAAAATCGAAAAGAAGACTTCGAAGGCAAAAAGAGCCGGGAGTTTTAACCGGAAAATTCGCAAAAAAAATTAAGAAAATGTTAGGAGAAGCATAAAAAGTTGACAATTGAGAGTTGAGAATTGAAAAATAACTATCAACTTTCCATTATCAATTTTCAATTTTATTATGGCGCGCGTTAAGAGAGGAACTGTATCAAGAAGAAAACATAAAAAACTTTTAAAAAAAACAAAAGGATATAGAGGAACAAAAAGTAGACTTATTAAGGTTGCAAAAGAAGCAGAGCTTCATGCAAGAGCCTATTCTTATCATGGGAGAAAGCTTAAGAAAAGAGACTTAAGATCCTTGTGGATTACAAGAATAGGAGAGGCAGTAAAAAAAGAAGGCCTTTCCTATAGCAAGTTTATTAATGAACTAAAAAAAGCAAATATTGAACTTGATAGAAAAATCTTAAGCGATCTTATCGTAAATGACCCGACAACTTTTAAAAAGGTTGTTGAGAACGTCAGACGTTCTTGACATAGCAAAAAATAACTGATAACATACGGAATATGCAAAAACCAGGTAAAACATTTTGGTTTTACTTTACCTTCGCTTAAACGGAGGTTGGTTTTTGTTATAAATTAAACAAAACAGATGACCTCCGAGGACGCACCGAATGGTACGTCAAATGCGGAGGTTTTTTATTGAGAAGGCGGTAAGGATATGTCAGAAGGAGAACCAATTAATATACTACCAATCTTACAAGATTTGGCAACTAAAAATAGGCGTGGATTCAGAATTGATGCAAGTACGGATCTTACTAAATTGATTCAAGGGATGGATACTAATGGTGAATCACCTCGCGTAACAATCCCAGCACCCTATGAAAAATTGATAAACAAAGGAGGAACTCTCTATATAGATTATGCAGGAGGTATCACCCGGCAATGTTTAATACAAGAAACTTCTGAAAAATAGAAACCTTTATGATATCCTTAATTTATGGAAGAAGAACTTATTCAAATTAAAAATTCAGCAGTTTCCCTTATTCTTGAGATAAAGGATCAAAAAGAATTAGAGGAGCTTAAAATTCGATTCCTGGGAAGGGGAGGTAGGTTAACTTTGGCAATAAAGGAAATTCCTAAACTTCCTTTGGAAAAAAGGCCTAATATAGGAAGATTGGCAAATGAAGTCAAAAAATCAATTGAAGATACTATCTCTTCCCAAGAATATACACTTAGTGAGACAAAAACAAAAAAAATAAGAGAAGAGATAGACAGAACAGAACCAGGAATAAAACCTAATGTCGGTCACCTTCACCCCTTAAGCCAGGTCTTATATGATGTAGTTGATGTATTTAAAAGCTTGGGATTTCAGGCCGCAGACGGGCCTCAAGTAGAAACAGACTATTATAATTTTGAGGCGTTAAATATTCCAAAAGATCACCCCGCTAGGGATACTCAACAAACTTTCTATCTTGATACAAGAAACAGTAAAGTTGAGCCCGGAGAAATAATTTTACGCACTCAAACATCAGCAATGCAAGTTCGAATAATGGAAAAAACTAAACCTCCGGTAAGAGTGATAATTCCCGGAAAAAATTTCAGATACGAACAGGTAGATGCATCTCACGGATTTGAATTCTGGCATTGCGAAGGGTTTCTGGTCGATACAAATGTAAAATTGACTGACCTTTTTGGAACATTAGATTATGTTCTAAGAAAACTCATGGGAGAAAATACAAAATTAAAATTTGCAACGACCAATTTTCCCTTTGTCGAGCCGGGGGTTGATACTTACATTCAATGTACGGTCTGCAAGGGAAAGGCCCGCCTGCCGAACGGGCAGGGCTGCAGTTTCTGCCAAATGTCAGGATGGAGTGAGATAATGCCTGCCGGAATGATTCATCCCAATGTACTAAAAACTGCTGGATACGATCCTAAAAAGGTATCAGGGTTTGCCTTTGCGATAGGGTTATCAAGGCTTGTAACTTTGCGCTATCAAATGGACGATTTAAGACTCTTGACAAACCCAGACCTAAGAATCCTAGAGCAATTTTAATATGTTGGCGCCCTTATCTTGGTTAAAAGAATACGTAGATATTACTCTTCCCGAAAAAGAGCTAGGAGATCGTCTTACTGAAGTGGGTCTTGGAACTGAAAAAATTACGAAAGATAATGACGACGTAATATTTAAATTTGAGATAACTCCGAATCGACCGGATCTTCTTTCAATAATCGGAATAGCCCGCGAAATAGCTGCAATCGAAGGAAAAAAAATTAAATTCCCAGAGGTTTATGATATAGAAAAATATATAGTCAAAAAAACTCTACCTCTTAAAATTACTACTGATTCAAAAATAAATCCGAGATTTACAGGAATAATAATAGACGGTATAACTGTAAGAGAATCTCCCAAATGGCTTAAGGAAAGATTAATTAAAATCGGACAACGTCCCATAAACAATATCGTTGATATCACAAATTATGTAATGCTTGAACTTGGAAATCCTATTCATGCATTTGACTACGACAAAATTAAAGGCGCTGTAATGAAAGTGCATCAGACAAAAGGAGGAGAGAAATTTACAAGTGTGGATGGGATTTCATACCGTTTGCCAAAAAATGCTGTGGTAATTTCTGATAATGAAGAAATTATTGATCTTTGCGGCATAAAAGGAGGGGAAAATACGGGAACTTATGAAAAAACTAAAACTATTTTTATAAGAGTCCCCGTTGAAGTTCCTTCATTAATAAGAAGAGCTTCCTTGTCTTTGGGCCTTCGCTCCGAAGCCTCCTCCATATTTGAAAGAGGGGTAAATGCAGGCGGAACTGTTGATGCACTTTTAAGATGCATAAAATTTATCCTTGAAATTGCAGGAGGAGAAATAGTAAGCGACATTTATGATATTAAAAAAGAAGAATTTAACCCATGGAAACTTGATTTAAATTTAGAAAGACTTAAGAATATTCTTGGGATTTCTATTGTGGAAAATAAAGTTTTGAAGATCTTGGAAGACTTGAGTCTTCCGCCTAAAAAAATCTTAAAAGATACAATAAGAACAGAAATACCTACATATAGAAATGACCTTAAAATAGAAGAAGATATTATAGAAGAAGTTGCAAGAGTCTATGGATACAACAATTTCCCAAAAACTATACCATCCGGACAGATTCCTTTAAAACCTCCACCTTATTTTAAAGATTACAGATTAGAAGAAAAAGTTAAAAATATATTTAAATCGGCCGGGTTCTCAGAAATCTATACATATAGTCTGGTTTCTGAGAAAGATTTGACTGATAACGAAATAAATCCGGACAAAACCTTGCGAGTCGATAATCCTATAAGTCGGGAATTTGAATATCTAAGACCGACTCTTAAAATAAACTTATTGAAAGCTCTTTTTCAAAATAAGCCCAATTTTGAAAAAATAAATTTATTTGAACTTGGAAAAGTTTATCTGGGACGAACTCTTGATGAAGTAAAAGAAGAATATAGACTTTGTGCAGTATCAAATTTAAAAAACTTTTATGAGATGAAGGGGATTTTAGAAAACCTTTTCGGGGAATTAAATATTGACGAGGATCCAAGTAGGTATATAGAAATCATAAATGAAGGAATAGTATTTGAACTAAGTTATTCTGATTTATTAAGTAAAATAAAATCTGATAAAATATACAAACCTATTCCCAAATATCCACCAATTATTGAAGACTTAACTATTTCAGTTAGTGAAAAAATCCCAACCAAAGAAATTATAGATGCAATAACAAGACAAAGCCCCCTAATAGAAAATGTAAGTTTTAAAAATATGTATAAAGACAACAGAACTTTTCATCTCGTATATCAGAATAAAGAAGGCAACCTAACTACAAAAGAAGTCGCCAAGATAAGAGAAAAGATCATCGAAGCTCTAAAACAAAAATTTAAAGCGGCAATTGCATAGAAATCAAAATATCCCATAGCACTTGACTTCTATCCAAGCTTATTATACAATCTACTTCAAATGAACAGATCACTTGAGACTCAATCTAATGTACCTTTAGTAGTTCTTGGGGAAAACTTTAGAGGAACTCCTGCCTCCAAACTACAAAGTTTATCTTCCAATGGAAAAGATCCGCTCAGCCCTGCCTCTAAGATGCAAGCCAGGGCAGCAGGTGAATTACTTAGAGAAGTTGATTTTCCTGTAGTTATCTTTTCAACCGGTGATACAGCAGGACTTGGAGTCTCTGAGGCAAGAGCTATGTGCGACTATATGGGTAGAAAATTTCCAGATTTAGCTCGTACCAGAGAAGCAATTCTTGAAGAAGTATCAATAGATACAGAAAGTAATGCCATAGAAACTGGAAAGGTTCTTGAGGATAGGTGTCTTGGAACTAAGATAAATTTATTAGCCCCTCATTATCATGCGGAACGTGCTGTAAAGGAATTTGAAAGACAGGGGATAAGTGTTGTAAATATATATCATCCCGATGAAATTCTTGCGGAAACTGAAGCAAAAAGACGATTCAGTTTTAATCCACTAAGATTTCTTAATGTTTATCGTTCATTACCCCAAACGCAAAAAGAATATCGAATTGAAAAATTGGGACGCAGGCTACTTTCATTACCCGGTGGAAGACTTGCTGCAAAGATGATAACAACGATTCAAAGAAAAATACTCCCTAAGATACTACCAAGAAAATAATTAAGCTCCCATTGACACCCCAATATTGACACCCCAAGGGTGGGTAGTATTGACACCCACGGAAACATCTGATTTACTAGGTATGTGCCATCCCGAAAAGTACCTTTTGTCAACGGAGAAAGCTACCACATCTTTAATAGAGGCGTAGCCAAAATGCCAATTTTCTACAACTTTTATGATTACAGCCGACTTTTAAAAACGATGATCTACTATCAAATAGACGGACCAAAGCCAAAGTTTTCCCACTTCACGCCACTTACCAAAACTCTCAACGCTAACAACAAAATAGTTGACATTGTCTGTTACTGCTTTATGCTTAATCATTTCCATTTTTTACTTCGTCAAAAAACAGAAGGTGGTATAACCGAATTTGTCAGTAAGTTAAGCAACAGCTACACGAAATATTTCAACGCTAAAAATAAAAGGGTTGGACCGCTTCTACAAGGGGAGTTTAAAAGTTTACATGTTGAAACAAATGAACAGCTTATTCACCTCTCCCGTTATATCCACCTTAACCCGCTTGTTGGTTATAAAACAAAGAATTTAAATAGCTACAGATGGTCCTCATATCTTGAGTATATCAATGTTAATCGAGGTGGAATTTGTGCAAAAGAAATAATTCTTAATCAATTTCCGTCTTCTGATTCATACAAGAAATTTGTTCTCGATCAGGAAGACTACGGAAAAAAACTAGAAATAATAAAACATCAACTTTTAGATTTCGAAGAGTAAAAAGATTTTACGTGGCATAGGTGCCCTCCTAATCCACCCCAAGGATGTCAAGGCAAATTGTTTATCAAAATAGACAAAGGAATTTAACAAACGAGGAAGTTTCAAAGATTCGAGAAAAAATATTAGAAGCACTTAAGAAAAAATTTAAAGTAAAACTAAAAGAATAAAAATTAAGGCGCTTGGGTAGGGGTTGGGGTAGGGGTTAGGCTCGGCGAAAGACTCGGCACTGATGTAGGAGTTGTTTGGTCTGAAGAATCTGATTTAGAAGAATCTTGATAATCTGAAGTTTCGGTTGGTGGATGGTACCTTTCATCTCCCGGATATTGCGTCGCAAGCCATGCATTTATTCCTTCTTGCCATCGATTTTTTCCATCGGTTGAAACAGGATCATCCTCGTAAAAAACTATGTACTCCTTAGTATCGTAGTCTCCTGCATCAATTTCCAATTGATTCGCAAGTTTCCCGCCCTGATGTTTTGAAAGTTTTACTTTCTGGTAAATTAGATTAGGTCCTGTTGGTTCGGTTCCTTTTATAAAATATTCCGACCTCGTAGGTTGACCTCCAACCGGCAGCCCTCCTCCTAAGGCATCTATCTGAAGCGCAGCTACATTATCTGGCTTTTGAGGCGGATCGTCTCCTTTTCCTTTTAAAGCAAACCGCATAATTCTATTCCAAATAGGAGATGCTCCTGTAACGCCCGATGAAATTGCTTGATTCATTGGACTGTTATCATTATTTCCAACCCACACACCTACAACATACGATGGGGTATACCCAACAGTCCAATTATCCCTTTTTTCATCTGTGGTTCCAGTTTTAACAGAAACCGTTTTCCCGGGAACAACCAGCCAGGAATTTGGACCAAAGGCAAGAGTTCTTGCATTGTTATCCAAGAGAATATGAGAAATTAAGTAAGCAACTTCGGCTGATAAAACTTTTTTTCCGTCTCTTTTTTTATGTTCGAAAAGCGTATTTCCTTTGCTATCGGTTACTTTAAGAATTGCAATCGGATCTTGCCTCACTCCCTGATTTGCAAAAACAGAATATGCAGTTACCTCGCTTAAAAGCGACGTTTCCCTTCCTCCTAAAACAAGGGAGAGTCCGACATCTGCCATATTCTCCCTTGTCGGTTTCCAATTCTCAATTCCCATATCGTAGGCTTTTTGCATAACATCTTTTATTCCAACGCGACTAAGCATTTTTACAGCAGGGAGATTAATAGAACTGCCCAAAGCAAATCTAATCTGGATTGGTCCACGATATTTTCCGTCATAATTAACCGGAGTGTAGATTGGGTGTTTGGGATCATTGGTTGGAAAATCCGTTTTAACGTCCACTATCATTGTTGAGGGCGTATAACCTTTTTCAAAAGCAGTCGCGTACATAATCGGCTTTAGAGATGATCCAGGCTGTCTATTGGAAAGAGCAGTATTAAAATTTCCGTCATTTTTAATATCGAAATAGTCCTTGCTTCCAACCATTGCCAGAATTTCTCCACTCTTTGGATCGATTACAATCGCAGCACCATTACCTACGTTGTAGCCCTTAAGCTTATCGATCTCCTCTTTTATTACTTTTTCCGCTTCTTGTTCTATTGAATAATCCAAAGTTGTTGTAACCTGCAGTCCGCCAGTTTCAACTGCACTTTCTCCAAACTGCTTTGCCAAAAGCTGCTTAACATATATAACAAAATGGGGAGCTTTTATGGATTTATCTTTTTGAGGGAATGTTTTATTTTTTATTTCCGAAAGTGCCTTCTCTTTATCTTTTTTAGTTATATATTTTTCCGAAACCATTTGCGTTAATACATTTTCGGTGCGCGTAATATAATATTTTTTTCCGCTGAAAGGCGAGTAAATACTTGGTGCTTGCGGAAGACCAGCTAAAAAAGCGTTTTCTGCAAGTGTTAAATCTTTAACTTTTTTCCCAAAGTACGATTCCGAAGCCGCCTCAACTCCGATATTTGCTCCTCCATAGGACACATCATTTAAGTACATCTCAAGAATTTGATCCTTGGAGTATTTTTTATCAACCTGAATCGCAAGCATCAGCTCTTTTATTTTTCGGGGAATTGTGCGCTCCGAAGACAAAAGAACATTTTTAACGAGCTGTTGGGTGATAGTTGATCCGCCCGAAAGTCCTCTAAGTAAAAAAACATTTCTTATTGCCCTGAAATAGCCTGTTATAGAAAATCCTTGATTTTTATAAAAATTTTTATCTTCGATCGAAATTGTAGCGTGTTGAAGATCTGTTGGAATATCCTTAAGTTTTACATATGTACGATTTTTATCTTGATAAACTGAGTATAAAAGAATTCCTTTCCGGTCGTAAATTCGCGTAGATTGTCCAAGCGGCGGGTTAATCAATTTTCCGGGAGTAGGAAGCTGTCTTCCGTACCAGAGAAAAAGACCAGTCATTATTATTATAAAAGCAATAAGTCCATATAACGCATATCTTGCTAAGTTGCTGTAGAGAAGAACTTTTGAACGACTACCTCTAAATCTAATTCTCCGAGACGATCTTCTTGAGTAATCAACCATATTTTTAAGTATATCAAAACTAGCTACTAGTGGCTAGTTGCTACCGACTAGTCGTGGTATACTTAAGGCATGGATAAAATTGAAGAACTTTTAACAAGGGGAGTCGCAAACATCATCCCTTCAAAAAAAGAATTAGGAAATCTTCTGAGATCAGGCAAAAAACTTCGTGTCTATCAAGGGTTTGATCCAACTTCTCCCGACCTACATATCGGTCACATGCTTGGCTTAAAAAAACTGCGACAATGGCAAGATTTAGGTCATGAAGTCATTTTTTTAATTGGGGACTTTACGGGAATGGTAGGAGATCCAACCGGAAGAGATAAAACCCGCGAACCATTATCTCGAGAACAGGTACTGGAAAATGCAAAAACCTACAAAGAACAAGCTGGAAGAATTGTGCGGTTCAAAGGTAAAAATCCCGTTCAGATAAAATACAACAGCGAATGGCTGTCAAAACTTCCAGCTCTTGAGATTGCTAAACTTATGTCTTTGCTTACGGTTCAACAAATTTTAGAAAGAGATATGTTCCGAAAAAGGATAAAAAACGATCAAGAAATTTCTATGGTGGAAGTTACGTACCCGATTATGCAAGGTTATGATTCTGTTGCAATGAATGTTGATGTTGAAATTGGTGGAACCGATCAGTTGTTCAACATGATGGTTGGACGAGATATGATGCGTAAAATTAAAGGTAAGAATAAGTTCGTTATAACTACACCTCTTCTGACTGATGCGTCGGGTGAAAAAATCGGCAAGACAGAAGGAAACACGATTGCCCTAACAGATAAACCTGAAGACTTATTTGCAAAGCTGATGAGACTGCCCGATGAAATTATAGGAAAAGGATTTGAATATTTAACAAATGTCTCTATGTCGGAGATAACTGAAATATATACAAAACTCAAGCTCGAAAAAAATCCAATTATATTTAAGAAAAGGCTGGCTTTTGAAATTGTTAAACAATTAAATGATGAGAGTTCTGCTCAAAAAGCCCAGGAACATTTTGAAAAAACAGTTCAGAAAAAAGAGGCTCCGGAAAAAATGGAAACCCATACTTTGAAAAAGTCAGAAGAAAGATTAGCTGATATTCTTGTTGAGACTAAACTTGCATCAAGTAAATCCGATGCACAAAGACTGGTAGAGCAGGGAGGGGTTTCGATTGATGGGACCAAAACGATCGATCCGAATGAAATAATTGAACTCAAAAATGAGAGAGTGATAAAAGTCGGAAAACATAGATTCGTAAAAATAAGATCTACTAATTGAAATTCTTAATTTTTATCTTTAAAATAAAGTTCTTCTGTCCGTTCGCTTGAAGATGAGCAGTAAGTCAGCAAATGAAAAATACGCGCTTATAAGTGTTTTTGATAAAACCGGCATTGTAGATTTTGCGAAAAACCTCGTCTCCTTAGGCTACAGAATAATCTCAACAGGTGGTACTGTAAAAACTCTTACCGAAAACAAAATTCCAGCAATCCCTATCCAAAAAATTACTGGCAATCCTGAAAGTTTTGATGGGAGAATGAAGACGATTAGCTTTCAAATTGAGTCAGGTATCCTATTTGACAGAAAAAATAAAAAGCATATAAAAGAGGCTCGTAAATTAAAAATAAAACCAATCGATATCGTCGTTTGTAATTTTTATCCGTTTGAAGAAACAATAGCATCAAAAAATATCTCTATTGATGAAGCAATCGAAAATATAGATATAGGTGGACCCACAATGGTAAGAGCGGCTGCGAAAAATTTTAAAAACGTAATCGTAATAACTGACCCCAATGATTATATTGAAGTTTCCGAAAAGCTTAAGGACAAGACTGTTTCCGAAAAATTCAAAAAACACTTGTCTGCCAAGGCATTTGACTATTTGTCTTTTTACGATAGTCAGATTGCGAAATATCTTCGTACTGACCTTTTCCCCGGTAAGATTACAATTGCCGGTAAAAAAGTGACGGATCTTCGCTATGGCGAAAACCCACACCAGAAAGCCACACTATATCTTTCATCAGACTCTTCATCTTTAGGAAGCCTAAGAAAATTATGGGGAAGAGAATTGTCCCTAATAAATATTACCGATATAAACGCGGGTATTGAGTCTGTTAGGATTTTCGATGAACCCTGTGCGGTTGTTATAAAACACAATACTCCCTGTGGGATTGCCTTGGGAAAAACACCTGAACAATCTTTGAAAAGAGCAATAGAAGCAGATCCCGAATCTGCGTTCGGCGGAATAATCGTAATGAATAAAACGCTTGATAAAAAAAGCGCAAGAATAATTGCTCAATTTAAGGATAAAAGGAAAGGCAATATAGATGTAATTGCGGCTCCTAGGATAGAAAAAGAGGCTTTTTCTTTTCTTTCGAAAGTAAGAAAGAGCATGGGAATATATGAAACAGGAAAATTACCTAAGCCCTCGAAAAAAACATTAAACGTAAAATGGATAGATAACGGTTTTATACTTCAGACTCAAGATATATATTCCAAAAAAGACTCAAAAGCTTGGAAGACGGTAACTAAAAAGATACCTACAAAAAAACAATTAGAACAGCTGAGAATCGCATGGCTTTTCATAACCAAGATAAAATCAAATTCCGTGATCGTAGTTGATAAGAACCTTCCCATGACAAGAGGGATAGGATCTGGGCAAACCTCAAGAGTTAAATCAACTAGAATAGCCTTGGAACAAGCAGGAAACTATGCCAGGGGCGGAATTTTGGCAAGCGACAGTTTCTTTCCGTTTGGCGACTGCGTAAAACTTTGCGCAAAATACAAAATAGGTGCAATTATTCAACGGGGTGGATCAGTAAACGACAAAGAATCAATTGATGTAGCCAATAATGCAGGAATTCCTATGCTTTTTACTAACCGTCGGGCTTTTTGGCATTAAGATTAATTGTGATAAAATAGTTTTATGGAGATTTTTAGAAAGCATAGTTGGATTTGGAAAATAGTAGTTGCAGTTGCAACTATTGCTTTGGTTGCAACGTCTTTTCTACCCTTCCTTACTCTTCGCTGAAGTAGGATATGAATTTAGAAACACCGATTAAAGAGGCTGGAATTGTCTTTAAAAAATACGCATCCCGGCTGGAAAAGTTAGGGATAAAAAAAATTGAAGATTTTCTTTATCACATTCCTTTTAGATATGAGGATTACTCGTTAGTTTCTAAAATCGCAGATATTCAGCCGGGAGAAATAGTAACAATAGAAGGGATAGTAACAGAGATTAAGAACGAGTTTACAAAAAGATGGAAAAATATTCAAAAGGCCAAGATCGCCGACGATACGGGATCGTTAAGCGTGGTTTGGTTTAATCAACCCTTCATACCCAGAATCATTAAAAAAGGAGATGTGATTTCTTTAGCAGGTAAAGTGGATTGGTTTAAAAATAAAACAATATTTCAATCCCCAGAATATGAGGTAATTTATAAAGGGGTTGAACCCCTCCATACTGGAAGGCTAGTGCCCGTTTATAATGAAACTAGAGGAATTTCATCTAAGTGGTTACGCCGACAAATAAGTAAAATCATTAAAGAACAAGTAAAATTTGTGAACGAGCATATTCCAGACTCAATTTTAAAAAAAACTGAATTGATAGGATTAAAAGAAGCTATTGAGCAAATTCATTTTCCAAAATCGTTAGATCAAGCAGAAAAAGCAAAATTAAGACTTTCTTTCGATGAACTTTTTCTCTTGCAACTTGCAGCTCTTTTAAGAAGGGGGCAATGGAAAAATAAATTTGTGGGAAGTCCGTTCTCAATCTCAAAATACAAGAAAGACATTGAAAAATTTTGGTCAAAATTACCGTTTGAATTAACAAATGCACAAAAAAAAGCTGTTAAGGAAATTTTTGCAGATCTAGCTTCTAAAAAACCCATGAATAGACTTTTAGAGGGGGACGTGGGAAGCGGTAAAACTGTGGTTGCGAGTATCGCAATGTTTCTTTCGTATTTAAATGGGTTTCAATCGGCTCTGATGGCTCCAACAGAAATATTGGCACAGCAACACTATGATACAATTTCAGGCCTACTCGTTCTCTTTGGAGCGAAAGTCGGCCTAGCAACTGGTAGCAGAAAGTATAAAGGAGGGGATGATACCGATATCTTAGTCGGGACACACGCAGTTCTATCAAAAAAAATAAATTTTAAAAATTTGGGACTGGTGGTAATCGATGAGCAGCAGCGTTTCGGAGTAGAGCAAAGGGGAACAATAAGAAGAAAAGGGTTAAACCCCCATCTCTTAACAATAACTGCCACTCCAATTCCAAGAACAGTTGCGTTAACTCTTTATGGCGATTTAGATCTTTCGTTTTTAGATGAAATGCCACGCGGTCGAAAAAAAGTAAAAACTTGGCTTATCCCAAAAGAAAAAAGAGAAGATGCTTATAAATGGATAGCAAAAGAAATTATGGATAATAAAGGGCAAGTTTTTATAATTTGCCCATTCATAGAAGAATCGGAAACAATGGCAACAGTTAAGGCCGCCAAAAAAGAATTTGAGTATCTTAGGAAAGAAGTTTTTTCAAAGCAAAAACTGGAATTGCTCCATGGAAAATTAAAAAGTAAAGAAAAGGATATTATTCTGGATAAATTTAAAAAGGGACAAGTAGATATTCTGGTTGCAACACCGGTTGTCGAGGTAGGAATTGATATTCCAAATGCAACGATAATGTTAATTGAGGCAGCCGAGAGATTTGGACTTTCGCAACTTCATCAATTAAGAGGGAGAGTCGGAAGAAGTAATAAGCAATCCTATTGCTTACTGTTTACAGATTCGCAAAATCCAAAAACTATTAAAAGACTAAAAAGTATGCAGACTCTGTATGTTGGAGCAGAGCTTGCAGAACTTGATTTAAAATTAAGAGGACCGGGAGAAATTTACGGGACTGCCCAACACGGAATCCCAATACTTA
Organism: Candidatus Levybacteria bacterium RIFCSPLOWO2_01_FULL_38_21; assembly: GCA_001782475.1. Lineage (GTDB taxonomy): Bacteria > Patescibacteriota > Microgenomatia > Levybacterales > UBA12049 > 2-01-FULL-38-21. Next base: position 22,195 of record MFOT01000028.1, read on the forward strand.
AAATTGCCTCATTTTCTGATTTTTCGCTTATTGAAAAAACCCGAAAAGAAGCGGAGTCTATTTTTCCACATCTTTCGGATTATCCTTTGCTTTTTGAAAAAATAAAAAACCAAAACACCAAACAAATCTCTCCGGATTGAAAAATCTATAACCCTCTGTTAGAATTCCCTAACTATGGGAAGGGAAACCGATTTACGCCAAGGACATTTCCGTTCAATCTCGGATGAGTTTGAAGAAGGGGACTTTAACATATATTTACCATACTCAGATTTAAAAAGATGGGTTCTCGATGAAAGCACTCTAGCGCAAGCGGCAAATGCTTTTAGAGTATGGGGAAGATTAAGCGAAGTTAGAGCTTTAAGTTTTCTCTCTTACGTGGGTCCGCAACCGGACAAACAGTATTTTATTGGCTATTCTCATAATAGGTCAGATCATTCGCTGGTAGTAGGGCTTACGGCAGGAGAAATTGGGAGACATAATAATCTCTTGCAACAACAAATAGACACTTTAGAAATAGCAGGAATTTTGCACGACATCGCAACACCAGCTTTAGGAGATGTTACCAAATCTATAGACCCCACCAACCTAGGCGAGGAGAAGTTTTGGCATGAAGTACTAGACAGAAAAGGCAAGGAATTTTTAAGATGGAAGGGATTAAGGTGCAAAAGATTGGACAAGATTATAGGAGATCAAGGAATCCTTGGACAAGTACTTGATATAGCAGATAGAATTACTTATACGATGAACGACCTTCATGAAGTAATAGGCAATGTCAGAAGTAAAATAAATATTCATCCATATCTTATCGAGCTAAGATATCCACTGTCCCATCATCCCGATATCGGGAACATCTATAAAGATGTCGTGGTTGATAAAAAAAGAGAGATTGTATTTTTTGCAGATGCCGAAAGGCTCGGCGTATTTCTTCTGCTTAGAGCTTTAATGCATAAACACTTATATATGGAACCTACTAGTCAAGGACGGGATTTTTTTGTCGCAAATCTAATAAGGCCCCTGTATTCCCCCGACGGATTCCGACCTTTAAATCCCAGACTTCTTAGGCAAATGGTCGATCGAGATCTACTTGATCTCTTAGCAAGATACTATCAATTTCCAAGACTCCAAGGTGAATGGATTCATACTCAACTTACAAATTGGTATCCAAGACATGAAAGATGCGAAACGCAAGAAGATGCAGAAGATAAAGCAAAAGATTTAGATCAAGAATTTTTAGTAATGGGTATAAAAGAATGCAAGGGTTTTGATGCAGGTCTTTCATATTTAACCTTGGATCAAAATCAAGAAATAGTTACTTTTGAGGATGCCAACCCTGGTATGGCTCATCAAATCCGAGGAATCGAGAAAGATACAAGAGCATTTTATATTTTTTATACTGACATATCCGAGGATACGCTGATAAATGAGCTGTTGAGAAAAGCTCACGGCATACCCGAAAACATTACAGCGCATAAACAAATCTAGATGTACACCCTTGGGGTGTACATTCAAAACCATACTTAGATTTACTACTGATCCACATCCAACAGCTTATGCTTCACCGATTCTAAAGTTCTAGCATATTCCAGTTGATCAAGAGTAAAATCTTCATATTCTTTTCTAGATTTGAACTGATCCAGAATAATTTCCTTTGAACACAAAATACTCTTTGGCTCACCAATATATTCATTATACGAAGACCATTTAAAGTTTTTTAAGTCTTTCGCAGTATAGGAAATAATAGGATTAAGATGGATATATCTAGAAACATGTAGAAGTTGCTCGTTGGTCTCAATATGAACAGACTTAAATTCTCCTTGAAATATTGGCCCAACTCTCTGATTTTTTGTATTAAAATATTTT